>CAYPTV010000215.1:0-5880 GCA_964413505.1 uncultured Bifidobacteriaceae bacterium
ATTCCTGCAACGGCATCAAGACCATCGAGAAATATCTCAAGGCGAACAAGGCCGTGCTGGCTTAAGCAGGTGTGAATGCAAAACCTGCATCACATTGAGTCCAGTATTTGCTTCACCTTCTTGTCGTAGTCATCCTTGTTGATCAAACCCTGGTCGTAGAGCGACTTGACCTGTTTCAATCGTTCGGCGGAAGATGGTTGCGCTGCCGCTGGTGGCGTGGCGGGCGGTGGCGTCAACGGACGGGTGGCAATCATGTCCTTCAACTGCATGAGTATGGCGAGTTGATCTTCGGGGATTTGGCCTGATGTGTCTGGCCCGACGTTCAAGGCGTAAGCACGCCCCGCCTCCTGTGCAAAACTGTAATGATCGAACAATGTTTGGGCTGGAGACAGTTGTGCCTGGGGACTCCACATCCAGCCCTTGACGATTGAGTCGTCGTTGCAACCCGGCCCGCGCTCCGGCAGTTTGCTGTTGTTGAGGAGCACACAATTCGGATTCAACCGATTGATCAAATACTTGATTTCCGCAAACTGTTCCGCAGAAAGCCTGCCGATGCCGTCTATTTTCTGGATGCGGATGCCCGAATACCGGGTATGCAATTCCGTCAGATGCTTTTTTATCTGGGCGAAATAGACCGGCGACACCGGGCCTCGGAATCGCGCCTTGCCTTCGTTAAAGGCATCGGGAATGGAATAATGCACTCCGGGCAAGATGCCCTCCGCATTGCACGCGGCGATGAAGTCGCCGATGATGTCGCCCTTGAACGGGCTTTGCGCCACGTCATATCCGTAACCCGGACTGTCCCACAGGCAAAAACCCGATTCATGCTTCGCAGTCAGCACGGCGAACGTCATGCCCGCCGCCTTGGCCGCGCGTGCCCATGACTTGACGTCCAGCGCTGCCGGTGCGAATCGTTCCGCCGGAATCTGGCCCTGCTCGCCGGGACGGGCGAAGGTTGCAATGCCGAAGTGGATGTAGAGTCCGTATTTCAGGTCGGATGCACTGGGTGCGGTTTCCTGACCAAAGACGGCAATCGCCCCGGCCATCAGTCCGCAGGTCATCAATGTGAGATAAACGAATTTATTTTTCATGGGATTTGAATCTCTGGTTATTATTTTTGAGTTGTCAGCGACATGACCAAACAGTCCTTACATCGAATCAATTATCTCCTTCTTCTTCTGGTCGTATTGATCCTGATTGATCAAGCCCTGATCCAAAAGTTGTTTGAGCTGATTCAAACGGTCGGCGGCGCTTGGCTTGGCCGGCGTTCCGGCAGGCGGAGGCGGCGCCGGTTTTGGACCAAGCACCCCGCCTTGTGACTTGAACAACGCTTGAACCTCGTCGTCTGACAAAGCACGGTTGAAAATCATCGCGTCATCCATCAAGCCGTCCAAGGATGCTCCCACCTCGTTGAATTTGGGATTGGGATTGACCAGATTCATCCCCAAGGTCAGGTCAAATGAATTTGCGGGAACCCTGCCCTCCCAGCGGGCGACATGTTGTTGAGGCCAGCCGTCCACATAAAGATGCAATTCCTCCCCGTTATATGTCACCGCCAGATGATGCCACTGGCCATCAGTCACAAACACGTCGCTGCCTTCGCCGCCTTTGTTATGGCTGTCCTTCGCGCCTACCTCAATGACTGACCGCCCCTTCGACCTGTTGCCGGGTGTATGACCTCCGCCAATGCTCAACGCGTAGCCGTTCGTAAAACTCTTGTCAAAAACCCGCCGCCAAGTGTCTCCCTGATCGCTGGTCTTGATCCACGCGGCGAGTGTGATGTTGGATGGATTCAGCGAATCATTGTTGGGCACGCGAATGTAACCGTCTGTCGGGCCGAACAGAACCGACCCGCCCTGATGCCCGTCCGCCACCCATTGAACACCAACCGCCTGACCATCATTCCCCTTACCGCTCTTGTCCAATACCTTTCCACCGACGGGTTCCGTGTCAAAGTCGTAGTGAAGAACAAGACCTGAATTGACATCTGCGGATGATTGTGTTGCTTGGTTGTCCGGCGTGGCATTGCCCGCATTAACAAACGATTGCAAAAGGCCACCCAAACCCGCTGGCGGTGCCGGGTTTCCGTCCTGCGCGAGCGAGCTTACCAGCATCCCGCTTGTCATCAAGACCAGAAGAATGGTTTTGTTTTTCATGGTATTCAACGGGTTCAATCAGAATTGCGCTTACATCGAGTCAATAATCTCCTTCACCTTTTTGTCATAATCATCCTTGTTGATCAATCCTTGATCGTAAAGCGACTTGATCTGTTTCAAACGCGTCGTGGCATCTGGTTTGGCGACGGGGGCGTCGGGGGCAACCCGCGTGATGCCATTGGCAATCAAATCTTTCACCTGCTTCACCACGGCGATCTGATTGTCAGCAATATGTCCGCTCTGGTCGGGGCCGACATTCAACACAAATGGCAGTTGGTTTGTCTGCGCCTTGTAATAATTGTCGAGAATTCTCTGCGTTGGCGTCAATGGTTCGTTTGTATGCCAAAACCAGTTTTTTGGCACCGTGGAATAGCCGTAATAATTGCCTTTGGGTGGATTCTGGTCTGCAATGATCACACAATTCGGATTGGCCTGTTTCGCCGCCTCCATGAATTCCTGAAACTGTTCCGGCGAAAGTTTCTGGGCTTCATCGATCAACAGTATCCGCAAGGCCGGATAGCGTGTCAGCAATTCCACGATCTGCCTTTTGACCAGGTTGAAGAAGGGCGGACCCACAGGACCTTTCCAGTGAAATGCACCCTCATTGTGTGAGTCCACCAGCGAATAAAACAGTCCCGGTTCAATGCCTTCCGCCTGGCACGCCGCAATGAAATTTCCGACCAGATCCATTTTGCACGGACTTTGGGCGATGGTGTAATCCGATTCCGTGCTTGGCCAGAGACAAAACCCATCCTCATGTTTGACGACCATGATGGCAAACGTCATTCCTCCATCCTTGGCCAGTTTCGCCCATTGACCGGCATCCTGTCCCGTCGGGGCAAACCGTTCTGCCGGAATCCATCCATAATCCTTGGTTTTGCCGCCTAGATAGGTGTCGCCCGTGAATGTCAGCAGACCCCAATGGACAATCATTCCATATTTCAAATCCGGGGAAGTCTGTGCATTGGCACTCGTCAGCAGTCCACAAGTCATCAAGATGAGATGAATTAATTTATTTTTCATGAGGTTGGAATATTTTGATAATTTTCACCATCCTTGATCTGGAATCAATAGGCATCACATCGAATCAATTATCTCCTTCTTCTTCTGGTCATAGTCATCCTGATTGATCAAGCCCTGATCTAAAAGTTGTTTGAGCTGTTTCAACCGGTCGGCGGCGCTCGGCTTGGCTGGTGTTCCGGCGGGCGGAGGTGGTGCCGGTTTTGGACCAAGCATCCCGCCTTGGGACTTGAACAATGCCTGAACCTCGTCGTCAGAAAGAGCTCGGTTGAACATCATAACGTCATCCATCATCCCGTTGAAGGAAGCATCCACCTCGCCGAGGCTCGCATCGGGATTGGAGCGGTTTGCCCCGATGGTCAGATTGTAGGACGTGTTCGGCACTTCTCCCACCCAGTGTCCCTGCGAGCCTGCACGCCAGCCATCCACATAAACCTTTGCAAACTCGCCATCAAAGGTGCCGACGACGTGATGCCATTGTCCATCGGTCACCTGCATTCCAGAATGTGCCCAGGTCTTTCCAGGTTCAATGTCCACCTGCCCTTCAAATGACCTTTTATTGTCATTTTCAATGCCGCACATGGACAGGACATATCCCTTGCCCGTGCCCTTGTCGAAAATGCGCCGCCATACCCAGTCCTTATAGGAAGTCTTAATCCATGCCGCCATCGTCAAGTGCGGCGGATTGATTGAATCATTGTTTGGCACCATGATGTAACTGTTGGTCAGGCCGAACAAAGCCGAGCCGCCCTGATGCCCGTCCGCCACCCATTGAACGCCGACCGCCTGACCATCGTTCCCGCGACCGCTCCTGTCGGGGACTTTTCCTCCAACTGGTTCCGCATCGAAGTCATAGTATAGGACGAGACCCTGACGGAGAGCATCAGGCAATGCCGCTGCATCGGTTGGGGCGGCCTCCTGGGGCGAGGCTGGCTTTGCCGGCGGAGCAGCGTGCCGTTTGCAGGCGCCGGTGAGCAGCGCGCAACTCATCAAGGTGAGAAGAATAATTTTGTTATTCATGGGATTGGATTGGCAGGTCCGTCCTAGTTGGAAATCAGCCGGAAGAACTGTTGCGGCGCGGTGATGGCGTTGGTGTAAGGGCTGTAGGCTGCGGGAAGGTTCGTGTAAGCGCCGGCGACAGCGGGGGCGGATTGCAGGGACAGGAGCGGATTGAGCCAGCTCAAGACCACGGCGTTGCCGCCGGACTGAAGGTTCAGCGGAATGGGCAGCGGGGTCAATGCGAACACCGTGCCATCGCCTCCAACACCCTTGTCAGAAGCTGTTCCATACAATGTGCTGTCGGAGAGCGTCAATCCCGCCGCCAACCCATTACCTTCGCTTGAGCCGTTCAGATTATAAAGAACGGCATAGCCCGAGCCGTTTGTATTGATGGCAAACACCGTATTGTTATACATCGTTCCATACAATATGGGGCCGGATAAAATCAAACCCGCAATTGGTCCGCCGATATTGGGGAAATTGTAAAGCGTTGTGAAACCGGTGCCGTCGGCGTTGACGGCAAACACCGTGCCATGGCCATTTGCGCCACCCCCGCTTGCCGTTCCATACAATGTGCCGCCTGACAAGACCAGCGCCGACTTGGGGTTGGCCCCGTCGCTGTTTGTTCCTGATGAGATTGTGTTGAAAGTGTGAAGCACAGTGTAGCCTGTGCCACTTGTATTGATGGCAAATACCGTTCCATTGCCGTTCGTGCCGCCTATACTGGTCGTCCCATACAGCGTGCTGCCGGATAAAATCAAGTCTGCCACCGGGTTAGCTCCATCTCTGTTCGTTCCGGAAACTAACGGGCTTAAGGTGTAAAGATTTGTAAAATCAGAACCGTCTGTGTTGACCCTGAATATGATTCCTTCATCTGAACTGCCGCCATTGTTAGCCGTTCCAAACAAGGTGCTGCCGGACGAAGCCAATCCTCCTACCGGCAAACGCCCATTGACTGCACCGCCTCCGCCGAAAGTATGCACAACGGTAAAGCCCGTGCCGTTGGTGTTGATTGAAAACAGCGTGCCTCCGCCTCCTCCTTTGCTGCCACCACTGGGAGCCGTTCCAAAGAGTGTGCCGCCGGACAAGAGCAACGCCGATTGCGGATGGGCTCCGTCGCTGTTGTTTCCAGACACAAGCGCACTGAAACTGTGAAGAATAGTGAAGCCCGTGCCATTTGTGTTGACGGCAAACACCGTGCCTTCGTTGTTGATGCCGCCATATTCGGTCGTCCCATACAGCATGCCGCCGGACAACATCATTCTCCCCTGCGGATCACCAACGTTGATCGGACCGAAATTGAAAGCATTGGCATAACCCGTGCCATTGGTGCTGATGGAAAAGAGCGTTCCATCATTTTGCAGGCTGCCACCAAATAAAGTTGTTCCATAGAGTGTGCCGCTGGACAAAAGCAAACCCGCAGGTCGGCCCCCGTCACTGACCGATCCGCCGGCAAAACTGTGGAAATTGATAAAGCCCATACCATTTGTGCTTATTGCAAAAATGCTTCCTTGACCGGCTGTGCCTCCGCCATCCGCCGTCCCATACAACGTGTTGCCGGACAAGATCAAGTTTGCGGACGGATTAGCGCCATCGCTGTTGGTGTATTGCACTACTCCTCCCGAGTTGGTGGGAGGTTCATAAATAGCGGGGCTGAAACTGTAAAGGTTGGTGAAGCCCGTGCCGTCCGCGTTGATGGCAAACA
>CAYPTV010000216.1:0-5864 GCA_964413505.1 uncultured Bifidobacteriaceae bacterium
GGATGGCGGCGCGCAAATCCTTCTTGAACATCACGCGCTCGCATTTCACGCCGAAGGAATTGCACACGCGGACGTAGTCGGGATAAATCTCCGGGCGATGGTCGGGATCGCCGAGGTAGGTATGGCCGCGGTTGCCGCCGTAGAAGTTGTCCTCCCATTGCACGACCATGCCGAGATGCTGGTTGTTCAGGATGATGGCCTTGGCGGCAATCTTCTCGATGTGCGCGGTGGCGAGTTCCTGGATGTTCATCAGGAACGAGCCGTCGCCGTCAATGTCAATCACCTGCTTGTCCGGCAGCGCGACCTTCACGCCGAGCGCGGCGGGATAGCCGTAGCCCATCGAGCCGAGGCCGCCGCTGGTGGTGAACTGGCGGGGATATTTGTATTTGTACCATTGCCCGGCCCACATCTGGTGCTGGCCCACGCCGGTGGTGATGTAAGCCTCGCCCTTGGTCAGCTCATAAAGCGTCTCGATGACCATCTGCTGCAAGATGACTTCGCTTTCCTTGCCGGCCATGTGATCAATCATGTGGTCGCTGTTCGCGATCTCCGGCGTGATGCGGTAGGCGAACGGCGCCTTCTTCTGCCATTCGGCGATCTGCGCGAGCCACGCAGTGTGCTTCTTTTGGATGGGGCGCTTGGCGACGAGTTTGTTCAGGCGCGTGAGCGCGTCCTTGATGTCGCCGACCACGGGCAGGTTGGCCTTGCGGTTCTTGTTCAGCTCGGAGGCGTCAATGTCAATGTGGACAATCGTGCCGTTCTTGCAAAACTCCTCGAACTTGCCGGTGACGCGGTCATCGAAGCGCACGCCGAAGGCGAGCAGCAGATCAGCGCCGTCCTTCAACTTGACCATCGGGTCGGTGAAGGATTTGCGGTATTCGTATTCGCCGTTCACCGCCCAGTTCGCAGAAGCCGAGCCGTGCATGCCGAGCCAGCGCAACGAGAGCGGATGCGTCTCTGGAAAACCACCGATGCCCATGAGCGTGGTTGTCACGGGAATGTTCGTGGCCACGGCGAACTTTTTCAGTTCCGCCGCCGCGCCGCTGGTGATGATGCCGCCGCCGCAATAAATCACCGGACGCTCGGCCTTCTCGATGAGGCCGATGATTTCGTTGAGCGCGATGTCGTCCGCCTTCACGTCAGGTTGCGTGTAACCGGGCAGACCTTTCTTGATTTGTTCCAGCGTCGGCCAGACTGGCTGCGCCTTGGACTGCTGGATGTTCTTTGGGAAATCAATCACCACCGGGCCAGGCCGGCCGGATTGCGCGATATAGAAAGCTTCCTTCACGATGCGCGGAATGTCGTTGATGTCGGTGATGAGATAGCTGTGCTTCACGATGGGCAGCGTGACGCCGATGATGTCCGTCTCCTGAAACGCACCGCGGCCAATCATAGCCTGCGTCACCTGGCCGGTGATGGCGATGAGGGGACAGGAATCCATGTAGGCGTCTGCGATGGCGGTGACGAGGTTCGTCGCGCCGGGTCCGCTGGTGCCCATGCACACGCCGGCCTTGCCGGTGACGCGGGCGTAGCCCTCGGCGGCGAAACTGCCGCCCTGCTCATGGCGCGGAAGGATGGTGCGGATCTTGGAATGCGTCAGCGACTGGTGGATTTCCATGCTCGCGCCGCCTGGATAGGCGAAGATGACCTGGACGCCCTCGCGTTCCAGCGCCTCGACAAAGATGTCGCGGCCCCACATGGCCGGGCCGACCTCGGCGCGGGGCTTGGCGGCGGATTTTGCAGGTTTCGATTTTGCGATTTCAGTTGTCTTGCTCATGTGTCTTTCGGTTTTGGCCGGCGTCGCGGGTTAAAACAAAAACCCACGACTGTTGCCAGCCGTGGGTTCTTGTTAAATTTATTCCATTCAACAAGCGCCTACGGCGTCGCTAACTACAACGACGACCAGAATGACAGCTTGTGAATTGATTTTCAACATTTCAGTCAAGGTAGCGGAAAATCAGGCGCGGTCAAGCCCTGTTTTCAACCCAGCTTCGGCGTTGTATTTCTTTGCGGCTGCGGGAAGATTGTGCCAGAGCCTGATCGCCATCCAGAAGATCATGATGGCGGCAGGAATGAAGAAGACCGACCACGTGGCGTCCACCAGTTTGCCGCCAACGGTGACATCGGTGGCAAAGATTTTTTGCAGCAGGCCGTGAAACCAGCCGCCGGCGGAACCGGCCTTGGTGAAGCAAAAAAGCCACGGAAAAATTTCCGTGGCTTTGTGAAACTGTTTTGGAAAGAACTACTCGGCCTTGGCCTTCTTTTCAGCCTTGGGTGACTTGGCGGCTTTCGCGGATTTTTCCTCCTTGGCCGGTCTGACCTTCTCTTCGACGGCCTCGGCCTTTTCAACGCGCTTGCCGCGTTTCTCGGTCCGGACTTCGGCGGGAGCCGCTTCCACCACGGGCGCGGTCACCGGCGTCAAACTTTCGACGCGGACTTTCAACGAGCTTTTGACTTCCGCGTGCAGGTGCAATTCCACTTCACGTTCGCCAAGTGTCTTGATGGCGTGCTCCAGGTGGATTTTCCGCTTGTCGAGGGTGATGTCGAACTGGTGCTTCAATTCATCGGCAATCATGCCCGCCGTGACGGAGCCGAACATCTTGCCGTCATCGCCGGCCTTGACCTTGATGACGCAGATGAGTTTCGACACGCCCTTGGCAAGCTCGCTCATGGTGTTGAACTCGTGCGCCTCGCGCTCGGCGCGGCGCTGCTTGAGCGCCTCGATGCGGCGCTTGTTCGAGCTGGTCAGCGGGACCGCAAAACCCTGCGGGAACAAAAAGTTGCGCGCGTAGCCGGCGGCGACGCGGACCTGGTCGGATTCACCGCCGAGACCGACGATGTTGTGGGTGAGGATGACTTCAGTTTTTGCCATGTGAAATAGTTGATGGTTGAAAGTTGATAGTTGAAGGCAAGCGCCTTCGGAAATTTTTTAATCAGAACGGAACGTCGTCGCTTTCGGGCGGCGCGTCGCCTTCAACGGGTTCGCTTGCTGGCGCGCTAGCCGCCGCCGGGCGCGGTGTGCGGTGCGCCGCCGGTGCGCCGCCTTCGCCTGCGCCGGGCGCGCTGCCGAGAAATTGAACCGTTTCCGCAACGACGCCGAGCTTGCTGCGCTTGGCTCCGGTGGCCTTGTCGTCCCATTGATCCAGCTTGAGACGGCCTTCAATCAAAATCGGACGGCCTTTGCGCATGTATTGACCGACATTTTCCGCCGTGCGGCCAAAGACATCCACGTCAATGAAAGTGACATCTTCCTTTTTCTCGCCGGCTTCGTTCGTCCAGACGCGGTTGACCGCGAGGCCGACCTTGGCGATGGCCGTGCCCTTGGGCGTGTAGCGCAATTCGGGATCGCGCGTGAGGTTGCCCATCAGGATGACTTTATTGAAGCTGGCCATAAAACTCCTTTGAATTTATTTCGCGGGCTTCGGTTCGGGCGAATTGGTGAAAATCACGCGGAACACTTCGTCGTTCAACCCGAACTTCGAGCGTAACTGCGCGATGATCGCGGGCGTGCCGGCGAAAATGACGTTCGCGTAAAACCCGGAGCCGTGCTTTTTGTCGGCGATGCGCGCGAAATTTTTCCGTTCCATTTTCTGGACGGTTTCCACCTTGCCGCCCGCCGCGACAATTTCCGCCTCGACCTTGTCGAGCGCGTCCTTGATGCCTTCTTCTTTTCCTGCTGTGTTCAGGATGAACAGACCTTCGTATCGTTTCACTATTTTTTCTTTTCGTTCGTGGAGTCAACGACTCCGTTAAACTGGTTCATTGCTTTTTCTATTCCGGCTTCCAGCCAGGTTTCAACCTGCTCCGAAGCCCGGTCCAAAACTTTTTCCAACAATTCATTCTCGGCCGCATCAAATTTTCCGAGAACGTGATTTGTTATTTCCCGCGCGCCGTCTTTGCGCCCGATCCCGGCCCGTAATCTCGCAAATTCCCGCGACGCCAGATGCTGCTCGATGGATTCCAATCCATGATGCCCGCCGCTGCTGCCACTTGCGCGCAGCCGGATTTCGCCCAACTGCAAATCCGCATCGTCCACCGCCACCAAAATCTGCTTCAACGGCAACTGGTAAAAATCTTTCAGCGCTCCAACCGTCTCGCCGCTCAAATTCATGAACGTCTGCGGCTCGCACAGCAAAACTTTCCTGCCGTTGCGTTCGGCCTTCGCGATTCGCGCGCGGAACTTTCGTTCGTTCGTCCAGATGGCGTTCCACTTCGCCGCCAGCTTTTCGACCAATAAAAATCCGGCGTTGTGTCGCGTCTTCGCGTATTCCGCGCCCGGATTTCCCAAGCCCACGATAAGAAAAACATTTTCCATGCGCGGGGAAAGCGGCAATCGCCGCAAAAATTATTTCTTCTTCTCGGCCTTGGCTTCGGGTTTCGCCTCGGCTTTTTTGTCTCCGGCGGCGGCGGCTTTTGCATCGCCCTTGGCCGGGACTTTTTCGCCGGCTTTTCCGGCAGGAGCACCTTCCGCGCCTTCTTCCTTCTTTTCCTTGGTCATCTCGACATCGCCGGCAGCCGGGGCGGCTTCGGTGGCGACGACCTCTTCTTCGGCGCGCGGCGCGGCGACGGCGACAACGGTGAGATGCTTGTCGCCCAAAATTTCGACACCTTCGGGCGCTTTGATTTCGCCCAAATGAACGGCCTTGCCGATTTCAAGGGCCGTGACGTCAATCACGATTTGTTCCGGCAAATCTTTCGGCAGGCAGCGGACCTTCAATTTGAACAAAACGTGTTCGAGCGTGCCGCCGCCGGTCTTCACGCCGGCCGCTTCGCCGGTTGTTTCAACGGGAACCTGGACGGTGACTTTTTCGTTTTCGGCGACTTCGTGAAAATCAACGTGCAAGACCTTGCCGTCAATCGGGTGATGCTGGATTTCCTTCACGAGCGCGAGGCGCTTAGAGCGCGCGTCGCTTTCAACGGACAAATCCACGAGCAGATTTTCCGAGACGGAGTGGTGGATGAGGTCGCTGATTTCCTTCGCGTTGATTTCGAGGTTCTGCGGCTTGGCCTGGCGGCCGTAAATGGTGGCGGGCACGCGGCCGGCGCGGCGGAGTTTCGTGACTTCGGCGCGCTGCACTTGCGCGCGCGGATAGGCTTTCAATGCGACAGATTTCATTTTTCTTAAATCAAATTGTTTCCGGCCGGCGCTTAACTGGTGCGCCCGCCTTTGAATTCAAAGAGCGAATTCACCGACGAATTGCTGTGAATCCGTTTGATGGCTTCGCCCAAAAGCCCCGCCACCGACAGCGTTGTTATCTTCACACCGTCAATCGCAGGGCGTTGGACTGTATCAGTTGTTATCAACTCGTCAATATCCGATTTGCGCAATCTTTCGATGCCGGTTTCTCCCAAAATGGCGTGGGAAACGCAGGCGATGATTTTTTTTGCGCCTTTTTTCTTCAACAACGCAGCCGCCGAGGTGAGCGTTCCCGCCGTCTCGGTCAAATCGTCCACGAGCAGAACATTTTTTCCCTTGATGTCGCCGATGACCGCCAGGGATTCGACATGCGTCGCGCTGGTGCGCCGTTTCGCCACGATGGCCAGCCCCGTTTCAAGCACCTGCGAATAGGCGTGCGCCATTTTCAACCCGCCGGTGTCCGGGCTGACGACCACGAGGTCGGCCATTTTTTTCTTCTTCAAATAATCATACATCACCGGCGCGGCATAGAGATGATCCACTGGGATGTCAAAAAATCCCTGGATCTGCTGCGCGTGCAAATCCATCGCCAGTATCCGGTTCGCGCCCGCCGCCACGAGCAGGTTGGCGACGAGCTTTGCGGTGATGGGAACGCGCGGCTGGTCTTTGCGATCCTGCCGGGCGTAGCCGTAAAACGGCATGACCGCCGTGATGCGCTTGGCGCTCG
>CAYPTV010000217.1:0-5860 GCA_964413505.1 uncultured Bifidobacteriaceae bacterium
CCGCGCTGGCCGGCGCGGAAGCCGTCGTCGTTTGCACCGAGTGGCCGCAGTTCCGGCAGGCGGACTGGGCGAAAATCGTTCCCCAAATGCGCTCGGCGGTATTTGTGGACGCGAACCGATTTTTGGAAAAGGAATTGAAAAACCTCCCCTGCGTCGAGCATCTTTCCGTCGGACGTGCCTGACATGAAACTCAAAAACCTCAACGCCCTCATTACCGGTGGCAGCCAGGGTCTCGGCAAAACCATCACCGAATTTTTCCTGCGTGAAGGCGCGAACGTGGTGCTGTGCGCCCGCAGTGAAAAGGAACTGTCCGCCACGCGCGGCGAGCTGGCCAATAAATTTCCGGCGCAAAAAGTTTTATCCAAAACCTGCGATGTCGCGAATGAATCACAAGTCAATGAACTGGTTGCCTTCGCGTTCCGCGAACTCGGCTCGCTCGACACGCTGGTGTTGAACGCCGGCATTTATGGCCCGATGGGGCCGACCGAATCCGTCTCGCTCGACGAATGGCGGCGCGCGCTGGACATCAATTTATTCGGCGTCTTGCTGCCAAGCCGCGCGGTGATTCCGCATTTCAAAACCTCTTTCGGTAGTAGCCGAGGTGACGAGGCTCAAATTAAAAACCAGTCAGAGCCTTCTCACAGCGGCGGTCACAAAAAGATCATCGTTTTGAGCGGCGGTGGCGCGACGAATCCGCTGCCGAACATCAGTGCTTACGCGGCGTCAAAAGCGGCGGTGGTGCGGTTGATGGAAACGCTGGCGGAAGAATTGAAAAGTTTCCATGTGGACGTGAATGCTATCGCCCCCGGCGCGCTGGCGACGCGGCTCGTGGACGAAGTTTTGGCCGCCGGCGCAGAAAAAGTCGGGGTCGCCTTTTTCGAGAAAAATAAGAATTGGAAAGAAAAAGGTGCCGTGCCGCCGGAACTCGGCGCGAGTCTCGCCGTCTATCTTGCCAGCGCTGAGAGTGACGGCATCACCGGCAAGCTCATCAGCGCGCAATGGGATCCGTGGGAGAAATTGCACGAATTCAAAAAGGATTTGGGCGGCGACATTTACACGCTGCGCCGCATCGTGCCAAGGGACCGCAGCAAAACGTGGGGTGACAAATGAATTATGCGATTGTCGGCTGCGGATTGATTGGGAAAAAGCGGCTGGCCGGTTTGCCCGCCGGTTCAAAGCTTGTCATTGCGTGCGATACGAATCGGGCGCGGGCCGAAGAATTGTTGAAGGTGGCGCAAACGGGCCGCGCAATTTCCGATTTCAAAACTGCGTTCGCCGACCCGCAGGTGGACGCGGTGGTTGTCGCCACGATCAATTCCGAACTGGCAAAAATTTCCGCCGCCGCGATTCGCGCCGGCAAGCACGTCATCGTGGAAAAACCCGCCGCGATTTCCGTGAAGCAGGTTGACGAATTGATCGCGCTCGAAAAAAAACACGGCGTTTCCGTGCGCGTCGGTTTCAATCATCGTTTTCATCCGTCGTTTCAAAAGGCGCGCGAGATTTTTGCGTCCGGCGTGATGGGCGAACTGATGTTCATCCGCGCCCGTTACGGCCACGGCGGGCGCATAGGTTACGACAAGGAGTGGCGTGCCGACCCGAAGCTTTCCGGGGGCGGCGAGTTGATTGACCAGGGAATCCATTTGATTGACCTGGCGGGCTGGTTTCTCGGCGAGTTCAAAAAAGCGGACGGTCATGCGGCGACGTATTTTTGGAAAATGCCGGTGGACGACAACGCGTTTTTAAGTTTGCGCACGGCGAAAAACCAGACCGCGTGGCTGCACGTCAGCTGCACGGAATGGAAAAATCTTTTTTCGTTCGAGATTTATGGTCGCCACACGAAGCTCGCCATTGAAGGTCTCGGCGGCAGTTACGGCGTCGAGAAGCTTTTTCATTATCAGATGAAGCCGGAGATGGGAATTCCCGACACGAAGGTTTATGAATTTCCCGGCGCGGATGAATCGTGGAAAATTGAAATGACAAAATTTGAGGAAGACGTTCAATCGAAGCGAACGCCCGACGCCGGACTTGCCGAAGCGCGCGTGGCACTTCAGATTGTCGAGACGATTTACGAAAAAAGCGGAATGACAAATTTATGATAATCGCACGCTCACCACTTCGCGTCACGCTCGGCGGTGGCGGCACGGACTTGCCGTCTTACTACGAACAGTTCGGCGGCTTTCTCATCGCGGCGGCGATTGACAAGTATGTCTATATCACAGTCCATGACACGTTTGTGTCCGACGTCATCATCAAATACTCCGAGCTGGAGCGCGTGTCGGATGCGGCGAAATTGAAGCACCCGATTTTTCGCGAGGCGTTCGCCTTGCTGAAAATGGATGGTCACGGGCTTGAACTGGCTTCCATGGCCGATATCCCGTCGGGCACGGGACTGGGTTCGTCCGGCAGTTTCACCACCGCGCTGCTCAAGGCGCTGCACGCGCACAAAAAAAATCTCGTCCATCCCTCCGAGCTGGCGGCGCAGGCGTGCGAAGTGGAACTCGACCGGTTGAAGGAGCCGATTGGCAAGCAGGACCAATACATCGCCGCGTTTGGCGGCTTGACGTGCTTCAAATTTTTGCCCGGCGGCAAAGTCGAGGCATGGCCGCTGAAAGTTTCCGACGAAACGCGCGACAATCTGGAGGACAATCTGCTGTTGTTTTTCACCGGTTATTCGCGCAGCGCCTCGACGATCTTGAAGGAGCAGGACACAAAATCAAAATCAGACGACAAGTCCATGATTGAGAATTTGCACTTCGTCAAGGACCTAGGCCAGCAAAGCAAAACGGCGCTCGAAACCGGCAACCTGCACGAATTTGCGCGGCTGATGGATGTTCACTGGCAGCGCAAAAAGCAGCGCAGCGGCGGCATGAGTAACCCAAAAATCAACGAGTGGTATGACCTCGCGCTGGTCAATGGCGCGCTCGGCGGCAAATTGATTGGCGCGGGCGGCGGCGGCTTTTTGATGTTTTACTCGGAGGACAAGGCCAAGCTGCGCCACGCGATGCGGCAAAGCGGGTTGAAGGAAGTGCGCTTCCGGTTTGATTTTGAGGGCACGAAACTCGTCATCTCGTGAGCGTGTCACTGGACAAAATTCCCGTCGCCATTCTCGCGGGTGGACTCGCCACACGGCTGCGGCCCATGACAGAAAAAATCCCCAAGTCGCTGGTGCCGGTTGCGGGCCGACCATTTCTGGCGCATCAGTTGGAAATGCTTCACGCGCGCGGCGTCCGCCACGCCGTGCTGTGCATCGGCTTTCTCGGCGAGATGATCCAGCGCGAATTCGGCGATGAGGCATTAGGCATCAAATTGGATTATTCTTTCGACGGCGAAAAATTGCTCGGCACCGGCGGCGCGATCAAGCGGGCGTTGCCCAAGCTCGGCAAGGAGTTTTTCATCCTCTACGGCGATTCCTACCTGCCGATTCCCTATGCGCCCGTCGCGGAATTTTTCCATCGCAGCGGCAAGCTCGGCTTGATGACGGTGTATCGCAACGAAGGCAAGTATGACGCCAGCAACGTGGTTTTTCGCGATGGCGAAATCGTGGTCTATGACAAAAAAGCCAGGCTGCCCGAAATGCGCCACATCGATTACGGCTTGAGCCTGTTCAAATCGTCCGTGTTCAACGCCTATGCCGCCGACCAGGTTTTTGATCTGGCTGAAGTCATGGGCAAGCTGGTTGGCGAAAAACAACTGGCCGGCTACGAAGTGCTGGAACGCTTTTACGAAATGGGCTCGCCGGCCGGCTTGACGGAACTGGAAACGTTGTTGAAAAAATCTTAAGGGCGGGGCGGCGCTTTGGGCCGCCTTTTGGCTGACCAGCAGGTCAGCCCAGCCAGCCAACCCTTAAACTTTGCTTCCATTCGCCATTCGGAATTCGTAATTTTAAATTTCCATGAGCTTTACGAAACAATTTCTGGCCGAAGTCCAGCAGGTCACGACGCAACTCAACGAAGCCGCGATTGAAAAATGCGCGGATGAGCTGGCAGCCATCCGCACGCGCGGCGGCCGCTTGTTCATCCTCGGCGTCGGCGGCAGCGCGGGCAACGCCGGTCATGCCGTGAATGATTTCCGCAAGATCTGCGGTTTCGAAGCCTACGCGCCGACGGACAATGTTTCCGAGCTCACCGCGCGCACCAACGACGAAGGTTGGGCCACCGTTTTTTCCGAGTGGTTGAAGGGCAGCCGCATCAATGCCAAGGACGGCCTGCTGATTTTTTCCGTCGGCGGCGGCAATCTGGAAAAAAATGTCAGCCCGAACCTTGTCAGCGCGATTCAAGTCGCCAAGTCCGTCGGCGCGTCGGTCGTCGGCATAGTGGGCCGCGACGGCGGTTACACGGCGCAGCAGGCGACCGCGTGCGTCATCGTGCCGACGGTGAATCCGACGCATGTCACGCCGCACAGCGAGGCGTTTCAGGGCGTCATCTGGCATCTGTTCGTGTCGCATCCCAAATTGAAAGTGGCGCAGACGAAATGGGAATCCACGAAGTGAAGTCAGAAGTCAGAAGTCAGAAGTCAGAATTGAAACGCGCGGTATTTCTTGATCGCGATGGTGTCATCAACCGCGCGCTGGAAAAGAAATCCAAGCCGTATCCGCCGACGAGTCGTGCCGAATTTGAAATTCTTCCCGAAGTTCGCGCGGCTTGCGATAAACTGAAGGCGGCGGGTTTTCTCCTCGTGGTGGCCACGAACCAGCCGGATGTTGGTCGCGGCACGCTGAGACAGGAAGTGGTCGAAAAAATCCACGCGCACATGCTGACGCAGCTGCCGATTGACCACGTGGAAGTATGCTATCACGCCGGCAAAGGCTTGTCCGATTGCGATTGCCGCAAACCAAAACCAGGAATGCTTTTGCACGCGGCAAAATTATTGAAAATTGACCTCGCGCAGAGCTGGATGGTCGGTGACCGCTGGCGCGACGTGGACTGCGGCCACGCGGCGGGTTGTAAAACGATTTTTATAGATCGCGGCTATGCGGAAGAATTGAAGCAGAAACCTGATTTTTCCGCTCGCAATCTGGGCGAGGCGGCTGACATTATCTTGGCTCAAACAAACAAGTAATTTTATGAAACGAACCCTGAAAGATTTGTCGGTGAAAATTTTTGCCGACGGCGCCGATAAAAAAGGCATGTTGGAATTGAACGCCAATCCGCTTATCCAGGGCCTGACGACAAATCCAACGCTGATGCGCAAGGCCGGCTTGACAGATTTCGAGGTGTTCGCGCGCGACGTGCTGCAAACGATCACGGTCAAGCCGCTGTCGCTCGAAGTTTTTTCCGACGAGTTTTCCGAAATGAAACGCCAAGGTTTGAAAATCAATGGCTGGGGAAAAAATGTTTACGTCAAAATCCCGATCACGAACACGCGCAATGAATCGGCTTTACCGTTGATCAAGGAGCTGGCGAACGAAGGCGTAAAGTTAAACGTCACCGCAATTCTCACCTTGGCGCAGGTTGAGGGCGTGACGGCCGCATTGAATCCCAAGGTGCCCGCCGTGGTTTCCGTTTTTGCCGGCCGCATTGCCGACACGGGCGTGGACCCGGTGGCCATCATGTCCCAGAGCAAAACTGTTTTGAAAGAGCTGCCGCACGCCGAACTTCTCTGGGCCAGCGTGCGCGAAGTGCTGAACATTTTTCAGGCGAATGACTGCGGCTCGCACATCGTCACCGTGCCGCATGACATTTTGGGCAAGGCTATCAAGATGGCTGGCATGGATCTCGGGGAGCTTTCGCTCGACACCGTGAAGATGTTTGCCAACGACGCCAAGGCGGCGGGATTTTCCCTCTGATCAAATCAATTTTGTCACCGCCGCAAAAACGTCCGCGACCTTCACCGATTCCATGCACGCGAGCAGTTCCTCGCG
>CAYPTV010000218.1:0-5843 GCA_964413505.1 uncultured Bifidobacteriaceae bacterium
CGGCTACATGTTTCCGTTCCGGGGGATGCCCGGCTGGGCGCAGGACATCGGCGAATGCCTGCCGCTGACGCATTTCCTGCGCATCGTGCGCGGGATTTTGCTGAAGGGCAACGGAATCGCCGAAATCGCGCCTGACCTTTGGCCAATCGCGCTGTTCCTCGTCGTGATGCTGACCATTGGCATCAAACGCTACCGGCAGACGCTGGATTAAATTGCGCATCCGGCTGAAGAACGGATTCTCGCCCGCAAATTGCCTTTTCAACTTGTTGGAGCCATACTGCCGTGAATGAAGTCGGGAAAACAAACCAGCGGGATTGAATTCTACGCGCTCGCGTTCGGACTCTTTCTCGGACTCGCAATCCTGAAATTCGGCAACCCTGTCATCCTCGACGGCAAAATCTCCACGCCGAATTCGCCCGCTGAATTTTGGAGCTTCTCATGGCCGACGCATTGGGCCGGCTGGCTGCTGCTGCCGCTCGCGATTGCCGGCGCAATTCTGGCCGTTGCAAAAAAATCCCGCTGGCCGCAGTCAAAATGGCTCTGGCTCCTGCCGCTGCTCTGGCTCGTCTGGCAGCTTTTTTCGGCGGGTGAAACGGCTTACCCGGAATTGGCGGCGGCGACGCTCTGGCAGTTTTTCGGCTGCGCCGCGTGTTATTTTCTCGGCTCATTTCTGTTTGGAAGCGGACGCGCGCCCAACTTTTTGCTGGTTGGAATTCTCGCCGCGTTCACGTTTTGTCTTGTGCGCGCCGTTGACCAGAGGATTTTTGAATATCCGCAAAGCCGCCAGTTGCTGGCCGAGGGCGAACACACCGGCTGGACAAATGTCCCGCCGGAAATGCTCATGCAAATGAAGCAGGACGGCGCGGTCATCACGACGAACGGCATGGACGTGGCAAATCCCGTGATCCTCGACAAATTCAAAAAAGGCCGGGTCAGCGGCACGCTCGTTTATCCCAACGCGCTTGCCGGCGCGGTTCTGCTGCTGTTTCCGGTTTCGCTCGCGCTGGCGTTTGGCGCGACGAAAAAATTGAAGACGCCAATACGTTTCGCCGCCATTGCGCTGATACTTTTTCTCGGTTGCGCGGGATTTTTCTGGACGGGATCAAAGCTTGGCTGGCTCATCGCGATTGCAACCGGCGGTTTGTTCTTGTTCCGTTTGAATTGGTCAAAGCGTTTGAAATTTGCCGTGCTCGGCCTGATCGTCTTTGCCGGCCTCGGAATTTTTGCAGTTCGTTTTCAAAATTATTTTGCCGCCGGGGCGACCAGCGTCGGCGCACGGTTTGATTATTGGAGTGCGGCGGTCCAAATCACCGCCCGACATCCGTTGACGGGCACCGGGCCGGGAACTTTCCAGCGGCCTTACGCAAAACTCAAATCGCCCGACGCGGAAATGGCGCGGCTGGCGCACAATGATTATCTGGAACAATTTTCGGATTCCGGGATTCCCGGCGGAATTTTTTACGCCGCATGGATTTTCCTTGCGCTTGCAGCCATCGCCCGACGCGTGTGGAAATCGGGAAATCAAACCGCCTTTGCCATTTTTGCCGGGCTGCTCGGCTGGTTTGCGCAGGGGATTGGCGAATTCAGCCTTTTCATTCCGGCGCTGGCCTGGACGGCCTTCACTTTGCTGGGTTGCCTGTTATCAATAACTTCTTCAGAAAAAGTCCAAAGCTGATGGCTGGCTGAACAGCCGGGATCCCGCTCCGGCGTTTGTTTTGTCAGACTGGCAGGTTCATCGAACTGCGATGACGGGACATCCCAGCGGGATGTCTCTACCGGTGGTCGTCCGCAAGGATCGGGCGATGGGCGGCCGACTCATTGCGTGTTTTGTTGCTTGGCCGCATGACCTCGTCCGGTTTGCGCCGGGAAATCCAAATCGGCGTTGACCAGATCAATAGCGGCAAAGTTCTCAACGGCAAAGTCGTTTTTGACCGCCTTTTGGAAAAGAACAGTAAACGGGCGCGGGCCAAGAAATGAGCCACGTTCGATTTTTGCTTGAGGCCAGTCGGGACTTGGAAGAAATAGAGGATTACATTTCTCAGGACAATCCCCGATGCCGTCGTCCGGTTGATTCTGCTCGTTCGCAAAAAATGCGCGCTGTTTTCTCAACAGCCGGGCATTGGAAGAGACCTTTCGATGTATTGTCAGGGCTTCGCGGCTTTCCCGTCGGCAGCTATGTCATCTTTTAACAACCGGCGGGCGATGGCATTGAAATCTCCGGGTCCTTCACGGCGCGCGGAACATTCCTGAATTGTTTGATTGATTTTTGGCGCGTTCCGGCGTTTCATTTCAGCTTATTTAACAATTGAATTAACATCATGGCCTACAAAGACGCGACCCCGCCCGCCGGCGGAACAATTACCATCGCGAACGGCAAGCTCTCCGTTCCTGAAAACCCCATTCTCCCGTTCATCCGCGGCGACGGCACCGGTCCGGACATCTGGGCCGCGAGTGTGCGCGTGTTCGACGCGGCGGTGCAGAAAGCCTATGGTGGCAAACGTAAAATCGCCTGGTTCGAGGTTTTCGCCGGCGAGGAAAGTTTCAAGAAATTCAACAACTGGCTGCCCGACGACACCGTCGAGGCCTTCAAGGAATTTCTCGTCGGCATCAAGGGCCCGCTCACCACGCCTGTTGGCGGCGGCATCCGCTCCCTCAACGTCGCCCTCCGCCAGATGCTCGACCTCTACGTCTGCCTGCGCCCCGTCCAATGGTTCACCGGCGTCCCCTCGCCCGTGAAACACCCGGAAAAGGTGGACATGACCATCTTCCGCGAGAACACCGAGGACATTTACGCTGGAATCGAATACGCCGGTAGCTCGCCCGAGGCACAAAAAGTTTTGGACTTCATCGCCAAGGAATTTCCCAAGGACTTCAAAAAAATCCGCTTCGGCACCAAGCCCGCCGCCGAGGATTTTTGGAAAGCCGTCGGCGCGGCGAACTTCCCGACCGACGTGAAAGTCGGCGTCGGCATCAAGGCTGTCAGTTACAGTGGCACCGTGCGTCTGGCGCACAGCGCGATTTCTTACGCGATTAAAAACAAACGCAAAAGCGTCACGATTGTCCACAAGGGCAACATCATGAAGTTCACCGAGGGCGGCTTCCGCGACTGGGCCTACCAGACCGCCAAGGAATTTTTCGGCGCGGTGGAGATTGACGGCGGCCCGTGGTGCAAGATTCCCGAAGGCAAACCCGGTGCCGGCATCGTCATCA
Source organism: uncultured Bifidobacteriaceae bacterium (assembly GCA_964413505.1). Taxonomy (GTDB): domain Bacteria; phylum Verrucomicrobiota; class Verrucomicrobiia; order Limisphaerales; family UBA11358; genus UBA11358. The sequence goes on from CAYPTV010000218.1 coordinate 3,211, forward strand.
AGGACGCCATCGCCGACATCGCGCTCCAGCAGGTGCTCACGCGCCCGACGGATTTCGACGTCATCGCCACGCTCAACCTCAACGGCGATTATTTGAGCGACGCGCTCGCCGCGCAGGTGGGCGGCATCGGCATCGCGCCCGGCGGCAACATCAATTACATCACCGGCCACGCCATTTTCGAGGCCACGCACGGCACCGCGCCTAAATACGCAAATAAAGATGTCGTGAATCCCGGCTCCGTCGTGCTTTCCGGCGAAATGATGTTCCGCTATTTGGGCTGGACCGAAGCGGCGGACTTGATTCTCAAAGGCCTCAACGGCGCGATTGGCAGCAAGCGCGTCACCTACGACTTCGCGCGGCAGATGGAAGGCGCCACGGAGATCAAGTGCTCCGCGTTCGGCGACAACATCATCGCGCACATGTGAGTGGCAGCCATCCTCGAATCGGTGCCGGTGTGGACAGCAAATTGTAGAGCCGGACATGGCGGATGCGAAGTTTGAAGATGTGGTGAAGTCGGCGCAGGATGCGGCGGTGCTGGTGCTGGTGTATTGACTCTGGAGTGCGGCGACACGCCGCCTTCCGACTGGGAGACGTGTCTCCCAGCTCCAAAGCGCAACGGCCTTGCGTCCGCCATGATTAATTCATTTTGATTTCCGTAGGTTGCAAAATTTCCTATCCTGCTTTCGTGTCTAATCTCATCGCCATCGTCGGCCGCCCCAACGTCGGGAAATCCGCGCTCTTCAATCGCATCATCAAAAAGCGGATTGCCATCGTCCACGACCAGCCCGGCGTCACGCGCGACCGCGTCACCGCCGAGGCCGAGTGGAACGGCAAATCCTTCACTCTCGTGGACACCGGCGGCATCGGCCTACTGCGCCGTGAAAAATCCGACGACGTGATCGTCAAAGCCGCGCTCGAACAGGTCGAGATCGCCATCGAATCCGCCAGCGCCATCATCCTGGTCGTCAACGTGCAGGACGGCATCGTGCCGCTCGACCGCGAGGTCGCGCAGAAGCTGCGCGGCAGCGGCAAGCCCATTCTGGTGGCGGTCAACAAGGTGGACACGCACCGGTTCGAAGGCGCGGTAACGGAATTTTCCAGGCTCGGCTTCGAGAAAATTTTCCCCGTCAGCGCAATCCACGGCGAGGGAATTCAAAATCTGATGGACGCGGCGACGTCGTTTTTGCCGAAAGTCAGTAGTGAGCAGTCAGTAGTCAGTAGCATGGACGACGCGAAAGCCCCAGCTACTGACCAAGAACTACTGATTACTGACTCGCAAGATATTGCGCCGCGCAAAAAAGGCCCGCTGCGACTGGCAATTGTCGGCCGCCCGAACGTCGGAAAATCCTCGATTATCAATGCTTTGACGAAATCCGAGCGCGTCATCGTCAGCCCGATTCCCGGCACGACGCGCGACGCGGTGGACGTGCCGTTCGAGGTCGAGACCGAAGGCGTGCGCGAAAAATATGTGCTAGTGGACACGGCCGGCATCCGCAAGGCGCGCAGCATTGACGATTCCGTGGAGTTTTTTAGCGTCCAGCGCTCGCAGGAATCCATCGCGCGCTGCGACATCGCGGTTTTGGTTTTGGACGCCGAGGCCGGGGTCTTGGAGCAGGATAAAAAAATCGCCGACCATATCGTCGAGAACCGCCGCGCCTGCATCCTGGTCGTGAACAAGTGGGATTTGTTCGAGGAAAAAATCCGCCAGAAACGAAAAGACGAGATTGTCTCGCGAGAGAAAAAGGAAAACCGTTCCGCGCCAAAGGTAATGACGACTCTCGGTGAATTCGCCGAATGGGTGCAGGAAAAATTATTTTTCCTCGATTATGCACCGGTGATTTTCACATCTGCGAAATCCGGTTTTCATCTGGATCGTTTGCTTGAAGCGGTCCGCTACGTTGCCGCACAGTTGCAGCAAAAAGTCCCGACGGCGATTTTGAACCGCACGTTGCACGACGCCGTTGAAAAGCGTCAACCAATCACTCCACAGGGTCATCGGCTCAAATTTTTCTACGCGACGCAGGTGCGGCAGGCGCCGCCGACATTTCTGCTGTTCGTCAACCGCGACGAATTGTTTTCCGACCAATACAAAAAATATCTTGGCGGCGAATTGCGCAAGGCGTTCGGTTATGAAGGCTGCCCCATCGTGTTGGTGCCGAAAGCGCGCCCGAAAACGGTCGAGCCAATCCGGAAGTTCAAGCCGACACAAAACAAGGCTTTGGGAAGGGCCGATGCGCACCGGGCGGCGCGGCACGAACGATATTCCCGCAAGCCGAAGAAAAAATCGCGCTGAAATCTTGTTCACAGGGGCGAATAAGTAGTCATTTTTTCAAACGGGACACGGAAATCCCGTTGATTTCATTTGCGAATATCTTCTTTGCAACTTTTTTGCAAAATTATCTTGCAACCACAACATATTGTGTTTAGAGTCTGTTCGTTGCCTACTAAATGGGGTTTCGCTCAAAATGAAGCGGTTGGCGAAAACCATGTAGACAGGCAAAAAGTTTGAATTTCCCGACCGATTTTCAGTTATGAGACGGTCGGGTGCTTTGTCTGAAAATAAAATCTCAACCGCTTGGAAAGGGAAACCCATGATTGACGCACGAGAGGAAGTTTTGGCCCCGGCCCCGAAA
>CAYPTV010000219.1:0-5827 GCA_964413505.1 uncultured Bifidobacteriaceae bacterium
GAAGACGTAGCCCCAGCGTTGCGGCGCGTCGAGCGTGGCGTGGACGATGGTGAAGTTGGCGACCATGCGGGAGTATTTGAGGTCGCGCAGCCATTGTTTTTCCTCGTCGTCCAATTGTTCACGCGTCCAGTGGACGGCGGCGGCGGCGGCGGGATTGAAGCCTTCGAGGTGTTCATCGGTGGAACAGTATTCGTCGTGGTTGCCCTTGACGACGGGAATGTTCATGTCGCGGATGATTTTCAGGCATTCCTTGGGATTGGCGTTGTAACCGACGACATCGCCAAGGCAGACGTAATGTGTCGGGTTCTGGGCCTTGGCATCTTCCAAAACTGTCTGGAGCGCTTCCAAGTTTCCGTGGATGTCAGCGAGGATTGCGTATTTCATTGCGTAATTTCAAAACCGCGAAATTCATTTTGCGCGTCGCCCCATTCTACACTCTCGTCGCGGATAAAACCAGCGAGGATTGCGCCGCGAATGGCGGCGCAAAAAGCCTGGAGTTCCGCATCTTCACCTTCGGCTACGAGTTCGACGCGTCCGTCGGGCAGGTTGCGGACGTGTCCGGCGATGTCAAATCCGGCGGCGACGGTCCTTGCGGTGTAGCGGAACCCGACGCCCTGCACGCGGCCTGAATAAAAAATTTTCATGCGGCGGCGCGCGGCGGCTGGAGATTGAATCGGCACCGCAAGATGAAGCCAAAGTCGGCGGCGCGGCGCAATGTTTTTTGCCGCGCCAAAAAACTTTTTTTCATTTTTGGGAGAATTCTGTTTGACCGTTTCGAAAATTTGACGTAGTTAAACGGTCTGCCTCGAACGACAATTGACAATTTCAATCGCGGCCGGTTTGCGACGATCCTAGATGTTACGGTGATGTTAAATACAAAGTCATTTTTGACGGTGGATTTTGGGGCGGGCAGCCTCAAGCTGGCGGAGTTTGAAGTCAACGAGGCGGGCGGGCTGCGTCTCAAGACTTTTGCCATCAAGCCGCTCGGCGTGGAAGGCTCTGCGGAAGCCACGCGCGAGGCGACCATCCTCAAGGCTCTCCAGGAAACCCTCGTCGAAAAAAATATCAAGGCCAAGGGTGTCAACGTCTGCGCGCCGGGCTACCACGTTTTTTCCAAGTTCGTCAAGTTGCCGCCGGTGGACGCGGGCAAGGTGACGCAGATCATCCAATACGAGGCGCAGCAGAACGTGCCGTTTCCGCTGGCAGAGGTCGTGTGGGATTACCAGATTCTCGGCTCGGCGCCGGGCGGCGAACTGGAAGTGCTGCTGGTCGCGGTCAAATCCGAAGTGGTGGAAGGTCTGTTCCGCGTGGCGGCGCAGGCCAAGCTGCAACTGCAATTGTGCGACGCCTCGCCCGCCGCGTTGTGCAATGCGTTCAGATTCAATTATGGCGACCTTGAGGATTGCACGATGCTCCTGGACATCGGCGCCAAGACGAGCAACCTGCTGTTTTTTGAAAAGGGAAAAGTTTTTTCGCGAAGCATCAATCTGGGTGCGAACAGCATCACGCAGGATTTTGCGAGCGAGGTGAAATTGAAGTTTGACGCGGCGGAACAAATCAAAATCGCTGAAGGCTTCGTAAGCCTGGGCGGCGCGTATGAGGAGCCGGAAAGCCCCAACCAGGCGGCCATCTCAAAAATCGCGCGGCAGTTCATGACGAAGCTGCATATCCAGGTCAACCAGACTATCCAGTTTTATCGCGGCCAGCAGGGCGGGGCGCAGCCGCAAAGATTATTTTTGTCCGGCGGCGCGAGCATCATGCCTTACACGGCGCAGTTTTTTGCGGAGAAGCTGAACGTGCCCGTCGAGTATTTCAATCCGCTTCGCAACGTGCAGATTGACCCGTCGGTGAACCTGGAGGAACTGGCGCAGGTGGCGCATTCGCTCGGCGAGGTCGTCGGGCTGGGCCTTCGCAATCTGGCGAACTGCCCGGTGGAAATGAATCTGATGCCGGACAGCACGTTGCGCTGGCAGGCGTTCGACCAGAAGAAACCGTATTTCATCGCGACGCTTTTCAGCCTCGTGCTGGTGGCGGGAGCCGTCGGGTTTTTGTTCCAGAAGCTGGCGGTGACGAAGGAAAACGACGCGAACGATCTGGAGCCGAAGGTTGTGGAATTGCAGGACAAGTCAGACCGTTTCAACACTGCCTATCAGCAGTTTCAATCAACCAAGGCGGAATCGGATCAAATCACATCGTGGATGGAGTCGCGATATTACTGGGGCGACGAGCTGACGGAATTGCGCCGCGTGCTCATGCAGTCCGAGGATGACATGAAGAAGAAATTGTCCGCGCAGAAGCCGAATGTGGAGGCGGGCATCTGGATCGAGCAGATGACGACACTGGCGACATCCGCCGCGAACGGGTCGCCTTTTCCCGCTCCTGACAACACGGCGCCGGGGGCAAGTGCGAATGTTTCCACCAACGCCATCACGCTGGTCTGCCGCGCGGTGGATCTTACCAAGGTCACCGGCGATGCCTCGGCCAACAACGAAACCGCCTTTGAGGTGGAAAACCAGTTGAAGTCGTCCCCGCTGTTCGATCCAAAGACGACGCAACTGGCCGGCCAGATCACGCCGGACGAAACCACCGGCACGTTCACCTTTGGCGTCACCGTCACGCCGCAAAATCCGCTGAAACTTTGATATGGGCTGGATCAAGCGAAATAAATTTTTTGTCATAGGCCTCGTTCTCGCGCTGGGAATGCTGGGCGCGGCGGGCTTTTATGATTATCAAAGCTGGAACCGCAACACGGCGGCGTTTGAGCATCTCAACGAGATTTATGCGAAGCTGCAGGAACTGACGCACAAGCAGCCTTCGCCGGGCAACGACAAGGTTGACAACATCAAGGCCGCACAGGACCAGGACCGGCAGACGCGCGATTGGATTCGTGAAGCGAGAAAATATTTCCAGCCAATCGCCCGGATTCCGGCCGCAAACAACGGATTGATGAACACGGAAGAGTTTGTGAAGGCGTTGAGCCGGACGATTGACCAGTTGCAGCATGACGCCGCCAGCGCCAACGTCACGCTCCCGCCGGATTACGGCTTCTCCTTCACGGCGGAACGCAACCGGATGACTTTTGCGCCCGGCAGCCTGGATCTCCTTTCCGCGCAACTGGGCGAAGTGAAGGCTGTTTCAGAAATTCTTTTCGAGGCGCGCGTCAACTCACTGGACGGCGTGCAGCGTTCCCGCGTCTCGGATGACGACGTCTCCGGCCCTCAATCCGACTATATTGACGAAACCCCGCAGACAAACAACATTGCCGTGCTCGCACCTTGTCAAATCACCTTCCGCGCCTTCAGCGCCGAAATCGCGCAGGTGCTGGCCGGTTTTGAAAACTCGCCGCACGGGTTCATCGTCAAAGGCATCAACGTGCAGCCTGCGGCAGGAACCGCCGATACGACGGCTGCGGCGGCCCCGGTCGAATCTCCTTTTGCTCCCGCGTCCGCCGCGCCCGCAGGCAGGGGCGGATTGCAGACGATCTTGAAGGAGCAGTTGCTACGCGTCACGATTGAAGTCGAGATTGTGAAACTGAAGGATTGAACCCATGGATTTCATCAAAAAACATTATGAGAAAATCCTGCTGTGCGCCGTGCTGCTCGGCTTGGTCGGCGCGCTCGTGATGATGGGATTCGTCATCGAGATGGACAAGCAAAAGTCGCAGGACGTGAAGAATAGTTTCTTTGGCGGCAAGATCCAGGCGCTGCCGGAGCTGGACTTCACGCAGCAAACAAACTTGGTCGAGCGGCTGCAGTCCCCGCCGGATCTGGATTTTTCGACGTCAAACAAGCTCTTCAACCCGGTGCAGTGGCAAAAGGATGTGAACGGCAAGCTGATCAAGATCACCGGCGACAATGTGATCGGCCCCGGCGCTGCGGTCATCACGAAAATCACGCCGCTTTATTTTATTCTGACGTTTGAAGCCGTGGAGACGAACGCCCAGCCCATCGGATATTTTATCAGCGTCGAGAACCAGGCGGCGGCGTATCCGCAGCAGCGCCGCCCGTTGCGCCATTACGCCACCCTGGGCGAAAAAAACAACATCTTCACGATCACCAACATCATCGGAGCGCCGGGAAATCCGGATCAAGTGGTTTTGAAATTGTCGGACGGCGGGACGGCGACGGTGACGCCGGGCAAGCCGTTTCAGCGCGTGGACGGTTATTCGGCGGATTTGAAATATGATCCCGAAGGGTTGAAATGGCCGGCACGCCGCGTGGGGGCCGACTTAAAATTTGCGGGTGATGATTACAATATCGTTGCCATTCATGAGAACGAAGTGATACTATCCGCACAATCAAACCAAAAAAGAACAACCTTGCGATACGCGCCTTGATTATTAAAGGCCAGCGTTGAACAGCGCATTTGCGACGAACCTGAAAGAGACCATGACAAAAGCAGCAGCCCTCTCACTCGGCCTGATATTTCTTCTGGCATCCGCCGCGCAGAATGCGGCGGCACAGGCCGACGACACGGCTTTGGCGGTCAGCCATGCCGTGCAAGACCAGGCCAACACGATCGTCCTGCGCAAGAAACTGGAGGACGCCAGGGCTGCCGCCGTAAATGGCGACCTGGCCGGCGCGGCAAAACTTTACGAGGACGCCTACGCGGTCGCGCAGACAATCGGCTCCGGCGTGGATGTCGAGACTGCGCAGACAATCGCCGGTTTTGCGGCCACGCGGCTCGCAATGGCACGGCAGGCGCAAAGCCACGGCGACTGGCGCGAAGCCGATGCGCAGGTGAGCCGCGTGTTGAAAGTGGACCCGAAAAATCCCGACGCGCTCGCCTTCAAGAAACAAAACGATGCGATGGTCCTGGCCATGCGCGGCAGGATACCTGATGAGCCGACGCTCACAAGACGCGATGCTGTTGAAAAGGATAAGATCCAGGCCGGCACGCTGGTGCAGGACGCCAAGGTGCTTTACGAGTCGGGCAAATTGGAGGAGGCCGAGGCCAAGCTGAACGAGGCATTGAAATTGGATCCGGACAACGTGGGCGCCTATTATTATTTTCAACTGATCAAGTCGGCCCGTTACGACCGCGATGAACACAAAGCCACGACCGCCGCGCAAGACGCCATGGTGAAGGTGGAAAGCGCCTTCAATTCGGTGATCCCCAGCATGTTGCCGGTGCCGAATCCCTATGCCACGAATGATCTGATTTACACCGGACCCGGACGCCAGATGATTGAAAACAAACTTAAAAACTACAGCCTCAGCTCCATTTCCTATGACCCGCCCGTTCCGTTGAGGGAAGTCCTCAAAGATTTGGGGCAAAAAATCAAGGCCATAGATCCAACGAAAACGGGGATTAATTTCCTTATTGATAACAATGTTGACACTTTGTCTGCGGCCGCTCCGCCTGGAGCCGGTGGCGCAACCCAGATTGATCCGACCACCGGGGCCCAGTTGCCGGCGGCTCCCGCTGCATCTGCCGAGCCGGTGGACATTGGAGCGTATCTCATCAACTTGAGCGATTTGACAGACGTGCGTCTAGACGACGTGTTGCAGGCAATTTGCCTGGTGGCCGATCATCCCATCAAATATTCCATACGGGATTACGCCGTTGTTTTTTCGGCCAAGGGGCCGGATCAAGTGCAGCTTTCCGAGCGCATGTTCAAGGTGGATCCAAACACATTTTATTCGGGCTTGGAAAGTGTCAGCTCCGCCTCTTTTGGATCCGTCAACAATAGCAGCGGCGGCGGCGGCGGCGGCGGAAACAGCGGTGGCGGCGGTGGCGGCAGCAGCGGCGGCGGCGGCAGTGGCAGCGGCGGCACGGTGATTGCAGTGGTCAACGCTTCACCCGGAGCAGGAGGCTTTCGTTCATC
>CAYPTV010000220.1:0-5798 GCA_964413505.1 uncultured Bifidobacteriaceae bacterium
GGCGCGGGCAGCACGATTGGCGGCAACGTGTTCATCATGGACAGCGTGGCGCCGAAGTCGCTGGTGATTTACGACGGCCTGGACATGCGGGTGTTGAGCAAGTCGGACAAGCAGACGGCGCTGGATTTCCAGATTTGATTGCCGGAAAATCCACACCATGTCATTTGTCCCGCTCGTCAGGCTCTGGATTTGGGTTTCCGTGTTCGCAAGCGCGGCGGGCTGGACGCTCTCGGCCTTCGGACAGTTGAACCGCACCGGATACGGTGTCTGCTTCATCGCGTTCGTCATTTTTCTGATTGCCGGACGCAAGGAACCGGGACTGGTTTGCGACGGAAGATCATTTTGCCTTAAAAAATTCCTGCGCCGGTTCCGCCGTCCGCTGCCGCTGTGCTTCGCGGCGCTGGCGGTCTTGATTTTTCTGGGCGGCGCGATTTATCCGCCGAGCAATTACACCGGGATCACCTATCACATCCCGCGCGTGCTGCAATGGCTCGCGCATGGAAGGTGGTGGTGGATTCACACGCCGGTCAGCCGGATGAATTACAGCGGCTGCGCGCTTGAATGGATGGGCGCTCCGCTGATTTTGTTCACGAAATCCGACCGCGCATTGTTCCTGCTCAACTTCATTCCGTTCCTTTTTCTGCCCGGATTGATTTTCAGCGTCTTCACGCGGCTGGGCGTCGGCGCGCGCGTGGCATGGCAATGGATGTGGCTGCTGCCGACGGGCTACAATTTTATGCTTCAGGCCGGAAGCATCGGCAATGACGCTTTTTCCGCCGTGCTTGCGCTGGCGGCGGTTGACTTCGGCTGTCGCGCATGGGAGTCGCGCCGCGTTCGAGATTTATGGTGTTCTCTTCTGGCGGTCGCGTTGTTGACGGGAACAAAGGCCACCAGCCTGCCGTTGCTGCTGCCGTGGCTGGTTTTGATTTTTCCGCTCATGCCGTTGCTCCGGCGCCGCCGGCTGTCAACGCTGGTTGTCGCCGCCCTGGCGGCTGGCGTTTCATTTTTACCTGTCGCGCTGATGAATGAGATTCATACCGGCAACTGGCTGGGAACATCCATCGAGCCTTCGTCCCACCTTGCAATGAAAAACCCCTTTGTCGGACTTTGGGGAAATGCCTTTCAACTGGCGCTGGACAATTTCGTGCCGCCGGTTTTCCCGCCGGCTGGCTGGTGGAATCAACAGGCTCCGCTGTTGATGCCGCACTCTGTGGTCGCGGCTGCGGACAACTATTTCGACAGCGGATTTTTTACCATCGGCGAATTGCCGACGGAGGACTGGGCGGGCATCGGCTTTGGCGTCTGCGTGCTGGCGGTGGTTTCATGGCTTGCGTCTTTTTGCATCCGCCGGACCGTCTTTGGAACATCAGCCCCCCGGATCATTCCCTCTGAATTATGCCGCTGTGTGCTGCTGACCGCGTGGATTTCACTCGCGGTTTACTGCATGAAATCGGGAATGACCACGGCGGCCCGACTGATCGCGCCGTATTATCTGCTGCTGGCGCCGCTGCTGCTCATCGGCGCAGGCCAGTCGCAAATCATCCGGCGCCGCTGGTGGCGCGCGATGGCCGGCGGAGTATTAATCCTGGCGTTTGTCGTCCTGATATTGTCTCCGGACCGGCCGCTGTGGCCGGCCAAGACCATTTTATCCAGATTGAGCGCGCAGCATCCCGGCCAGAAGCAAATCGCGCGCGCGCTGAAAGTTTATACGATTTATTCCGAACGCTCCGACCCGCTTGCCGGCGTCCGCAAATTGCTTCCGCCGGAAGCCCAGACCGTCGGGTTCATCGGCACGCCCGACGACACGGACATTTCGTTGTGGCGTCCGTTCAACGGACGGCGTGTGGAACATTTTCTCCTGACCGATCCGCCGGAACAAATTCGCCAGCAGGTTCAATACGTCGTCGTCGGCGGTGAAAATCTCAAGGAACAGGGCGTGAATCTCGATGCGTGGCTGCAGAAATCCGGCGCGGAACTTGTCGCCACGACCAACGCCACGGTGAAAATTTCCGAAGGCATGCAACCGTGGTATGTGGTGCGGTTCAAACAACACGAATAGAGCCGTTTCAATAAGACTGCGGGCGGCAAGCTGGATTGGGTTGATGGGCCGCCGCACTGCTCCAAAACCACGCGGAACTTTTCAGGCGCGCTGGCAAATCACGGCTGCGGTTTCATTGAAACCACTCTGTTCCAATTAAAACATTGGCGCAAACAGTTTGTCGTGACGCCGGGGAAAGCGGCGGCGGCCGCCGCAGTCCAAGACGCGAGGCGCTTGCCTGCAACGCGCAAATCGCGCGGAGCGTCTTGGCGCTCCAGTCTTCAGGAGTTTTTCGCCGGGACAGTCTAGGACTTCATCGCGGGCTTGCCGGCGTATTCCATGCCGACGAGGCAGACGTCGTCCTCGAATTCGTGGCTGGTGGAAAAGCTGCGGACGGCTTCGAGCAGGTCGTCGAACATTTGTCCGGTGGGCTTGCCCACCTGTGCCTGCACGTCCACCAGGAGCCGTTGCTGGGTGTAGAGTTCCTCGTTCTCGCCCTGCACCTCGTAAAGGCCGTCGGTGAAGAGCATGATGAGGTCGCCGGGGGCGATCCTGGTCTCCGAGGTTTCGTAGGGCGGGTCGTCGAAGAGGCCGAGAGCGGGCTGGCCGTGGCCGCCGATGTTGGCGAGGGTCTGGATCTTGTCTTCGGCGCGGCGGAGGATGAGGGGCTTGGGATGGCCGGCGTTGGCGTAGCGCAGGACGCCGGTCTGGGAATTGGCGACGAGATAAAAGGCGGTGGTAAGCATGGGCGATCCGGTGCTTTTGAGGATGCTGCACAGGTCGGAGTTGAGCTTGCGCATGAAATTCCCGGGTTCGCGCGCGAAGGGCTTCAACTCCTCGGCCAGCGCACGGATCATGGCGGTGACGAGGGCGGCGCGGACGCCATGACCGGCGACGTCGCAGATGAAGACGCTGGCTTCGGTGTCTGAAAGTGCGGAGAGGCTGAAGAAATCGCCGCTGACGGTTTCTGCGGGCTGGTAACGGTGTGTGAACTGGAAGGCGCTTTGTTCGGGCGCGGCGTTTTTTGGGAAAACGGGGTATTGCTGCGGCAGCATGGTGAGCTGGATTTCGCGGGCGGTGCGCAGGTTTTCCTCCATGATGAGGTTTTTGGCGCGGGTCTCCTCGCGGCTGCGGGCGAGTTCGCCGGTGGCGCGGCGGATCTGCTCCTCGGAATGTTTGCGCTCAGTGATGTCCTCGACTGTGCCTTCGTAGTAAAGCAGTTTGCCCTCGGCGTCGCGCACGGCGCGGCAGTTTTCGGCAATCCAGATGATGTCGCCGTCCTTGCGGAAGATCTTGGACTCGAAGCCGCTCAAGGTGTCGCCCTCCTGCATGAGGCGGACGAATTCGTCGCGGCGGCCCTCTTCGACGTAAAGGCTGTGGGCGATGTCGGTGATGCGTGCCATCAGTTCCGCCGGGGTGTCGTAGCCGTAAATTTTGGCAAGGGCGATGTTGGCAAGGAGGTAATGGCCGTCCGGCGTGGTGCGGAAGATGCCTTCAACCAGGTGGTCAAAGACGCCATAATAGTTGTTCTTCTCCTGGATGAGGGCCAGGCGCTCGTTCTGCCGCTCCATCGCGCAACGGATGGTGCGCTCGAGCTTCTGCGGGGTGTATTCCTCGCGTGCAAGGAAATCCTGCGCGCCGGCGGCGATGGCTTCCACGGAGAAATCTGCGTCGGCGGCCGAGCCGAGGACGATGATGGGGACGCACGGAGCCTGCACGGAGAGCGAAGTGATCTGGAACAGGGCGGCGGCATTGACGGAGGCCGGCTCGAAGAGGATGGCGTTGAACGGGCTTTTCTTGAGCGTGGAAATAACGGCTTCAAATGAGGCGGATTGTATGGTGCCACCGGTTTTGGCCAGCGCGCCGGCAGCGTCGAGCGCGATGCGCCCGTCACCCCCCACCAACAAAACATTCAACGGTTGAGATTCCATAGTGCGGCCTGATTTGCCTTGAGGCGGAAAACCGGCCACCTTGTGCTACCAGCGGTTAGCATACAACTTTGGCGCGCGCCCGCAAGAGGCGGGAGGATTTTTCTGCAAATGAGGCTTGTTGCCGGGCGGAAGTTGCGGGTAATTTCAAACGATTTATGAAACCAACCCGCATCGGACTCTTCGGCATCGGCCTCGACGCCTACTGGCCGCAGTTCAAGGGGCTCAAGCCTCGGCTCGAAGGCTATCTGCGCGTGGTGCAGAAGAATCTCGAGCGGCCCGGCGTCGAAATCGTCAACCTCGGCCTCATTGACAATCCCAAAAAGGCGCTGGAGGCCGGACACAAGTTCCGCGCGGCGGACGTGGATTTGATTTTTCTGCATGTCACGACCTATGCGCTGTCGTCCACGGTCCTGCCCGTCGTTCAGCGTGCCAAGGTTCCGGTCATCGTGCTGAATCTGCAGCCGGCTGCGGCGATTGATTACGCGAAATTTAACGCGATGGCCGACCGCACGGCGATGACGGGCGACTGGCTGGCGCATTGCGCGGCGTGTCCGGTGCCGGAAATCGCCAACGTGTTCAACCGTGCGGGAATTGATTTCCATCAGGTCACCGGGATGCTGCATGACGACCCGGTTTTCTGGAATGAAGTGGACGCGTGGATTGACGCCGCGCGCGTGGCGGACGTGATGTTCCACAACCGGCTCGGCCTGATGGGACATTATTACGGCGGGATGCTGGACATTTATTCCGACACGACGCTGCAATGCGCGACGTTCGGCGGCCACATGGAAATCGTGGAGGTGGACGAGCTTGCCGCGCTGCGCCGGGACGTTTCCGCGAAGCAAATCAAGGAGCGCGTGGCGAAATTCAGGAAAGTTTTCGACGTGCAGGTTGATTGTTCGCAAGCGGAACTCGAACGCGCCGCGAAAACTTCCGTCGCGCTGGACCGATTGGTGAAGGAGCACGATCTCGGCTCGCTCGCCTATTATTATATGGGCACCGGCCAGCAGGAAAATGAGGATGCGATCAGTTCCATCATATTGGGCAATTCGCTTTTGACGGCGCGCGGGATTCCGGTTGCCGGCGAATACGAGGTCAAGAACGCGCAGGCGATGAAGATCATGGACGCGTTCGGCGTGGGCGGGTCGTTCACGGAATATTACGCGATGGATTTCAAGGACGACGTGGTGCTGATGGGCCACGACGGGCCGGGCCACATCAAGATTGCCGAGGGCAAAACCAAGGTGCGCCCGCTCAAAGTATATCACGGCAAAGTGGGCAGGGGACTTTCCGTGGAAATGTCCGTCAAGCACGGCGCGGTCACGCTGCTGTCCGTCGTGGAAACGGCGGAGGGCAAATTAAAGTTGCTCGTGGCCGAAGGCGAATCCGTGCCGGGACCGATTCTGGAAATCGGGAACACGAACAGCCGCTACAAGTTCAGCGGCGGCGCAAGGGCGTTCGTGAACAACTGGAACGCGCACGGTCCGGCGCATCATTGTGCCGTCGGCGTCGGCCACATCGCGGACAAAATCGACAAGCTTGGCAAGCTGCTCGTCATCGAGAGCGTCAAAGTTTGTTAGAAGCGGAGAGGATTGACGCACCGGCGTTGCGCGCCGGATTACTTCAGCTACACTGTATTCGTGCCAAGTGTTTTCATCAAGACTTACGGATGCCAGATGAACGAGCGCGACAGCGAAGCTGTCGCCGCCCAGCTCGTCGCCAAGGGCTATTCGCTTGCCAAAACTGAAAATGTCGCCGATGTGATTCTGCTGAACACTTGCAGCGTGCGCGATTTCGCGGAGCAGAAGGCCATCGGCAAAATGCAGAAC
>CAYPTV010000221.1:0-5796 GCA_964413505.1 uncultured Bifidobacteriaceae bacterium
GTAAAGCCGGCAAACGCGTCGGTATCGGCTGATGAAAAATTCGCCGGTTGGAAAATATCTCGGTTCAATCCCCAACCGCCTGCAACTCGCGGGCGGCTGGATTGACCAGCCATTTGTCAACCGGCACAACCCGAGGCCGCCCGGTGCGATGGTGGTGGTGCAGATCGAGCCGGATTTCCGGCCGATGGACCGTTCCGGCATCGCCAGCGGCACGCGCGGCATTGCGATGCGGATTTGGAAAGGCAGGCTGCCGAACCGCCCACCGGAGGATTTGGCGCGCGAACTTTACGAGGTTGAAAACAAAGGCAAGGCCGAGCCGAGCGGTTCGCAGGACATGATCGGCCTGGTTTATCCCGGCGTGAACCGCCTGGATTATGACTGCAAAATTCACGGTGGCGTTTTTCCCTCACACATCGAATCGTGCAACAGCGCCAGGGTAGCGCGCTGGTTGGGCAACATCCTGCATCTTATTCCCGTCGAGCCGCGGCCGGACGGCTACAGTCCGCTCGGTATAAAAAATCTGGAGCCGAAATGGGTCGCCAAGCTCGGCCAGTCCGGTCATGACTGCTTCAATGCAATCAATAAAATGGACGCGTCGGCGCTCGGCGCGTCGCTCAACCTCAATATGAAATGTTGGGAGATGCTGCTGCCGCACGTTGTCCGGCATCCGCTGCTGCGGCTGGATTTGATGCCGCTGCTCAAGGCATATCAGCAACAATTTCTCGGCGCGATGTTTTCGGGCTGCGGAGGAGGTTATTTGATTGTGGTCTCAAATGAACCAGTGCCCGGCGCGTTCAAGGTGGACGTGCGCATTGCCCGAAAATGAATTCTCCAAAAAAAATCATCGTCTCCGGCGGATTCGACGACCTCAAATCGCGCGACCTGCGGTTTCTCGAAGAAGCGGCGAAGCTCGGCGAACTTTCCGTGCTGCTCTGGCCGGATGCGACGCTGCAAAAGCTCACCGGCAACGCGCCGAAATTTCCACTGGCCGAACGAAAGTATTTTCTAAACGCCGTCCGCTACGTCAGCCGCGTGATTGAAGCCGATGGCTTAACCAATTTTGATGCGCTGCCGAAAAATCTGCAGGCGGATCTCTGGGCGGATGCTGCCGCCACGACCAGTTCCGCGCGCGAAGCCTTTGCCCGCGAAAACAAAATCGCCCGGCGCGTTTTCACGGCGGACGAATTGAAAGGGTTTCCCGAACCCGCGCCTTTGCCGGCCACGCCGGGCCGGAAAAAAGTCATCGTCACCGGCAGTTACGACTGGTTTCACTCCGGCCACGTCCGGTTTCTGGAGGAGGTCAGCGCTTATGGCGATCTCTACGCCGTCGTCGGACACGACGCGAACATCCGGCTGCTCAAGGGCGAAGGCCATCCGCTGCTGCCGCAGGACGAGCGGCGCTACGTCGTCGGCTCAATCAAGTTTGTGAAGCAGGCGCTGATTTCCACCGGTGACGGCTGGCTGGACGCCGACCCGGAAATCAAAAGATTGAAGCCGGACATTTACGCCGTGAACGACGACGGCGACAAGGGCGGCAAAGGCGATTATTGCCGGAAGCTTGGCATCGAATATCTCGTCCTCAAACGCACGCCCGCACCGGGTTTGCCCAAGCGCAGCAGCACGGATTTGCGCGGGTTTTAACCGGCAATTTTTTCCAACGCATCACATTCGCACCCGGCGTATTTTTCCAAAAGCCTGTCGTAAATTTTCACCGCCTGCCTGTCCGGGCGGATTTCGCTTTTGGGAACCGGCTGGCTGAAGCCGGCGACGAGTTTTTCCCACTTCGATTTTTTTCCGGCGACCGCGAGCCAGCCGTGCGCGGCGATCAAGGCCGCGCCAAGCGCCGCGCTTTTGGAGATTTCAATCCGTTCGACGCGGCAGTTCATCACGTCGGCCATGACCTGCAGGAGCGCGACGTCGTTCGACGCCCCGCCTGTCGCAAAGATTTTTTCCGGCGCAGCCTGCATCCATTGCGAATGCAGCCGCATCGAAAGCATTTGCGCCTCGAAAATGGCGCGGCAATTGGCGGCGGCATTTTTCTCGTCGAGATCAAAACGGTGAATGCCCGGCTTGTTGACGCGCGGAACAATTTCCGGCTCAAACCACGGTAGCAAAATGCCGCCGTTGTTGCCGGGCGGCACCTGAGCAATGAGCTCGCCGAATCTTTTCCAGTCGGGAATTTTGTAAAGCTCGCGGATTTTTTCGCGGGCGAGCGAGCCGTTCTTGAAGCAAACCAGCGTCATGTAAGCGCCTGTCGGCGAGCCGAAGACATGTCCCTCGCCGTTCTCGTCGGTGTGGCATTGTTCCATCGTGCCGAAGAACGTGTCGCTGGTGCCGAGACTGATGGCGGACTGGCCGGGCTTGATGAGGCCGAGGCCGATGACACTCGCCGGATTGTCGCCGGTCCAGACGGTGGCGACCGCCTCGGAATTCAGGCCGAATTTTTTCGCGAAATAGGAACTGACCGGCCCGATGGTCTGGCCGGCGGCGGCGAGCGGCGGCAGTTTGTTCATCAGGCCGGGCGCGGTGGCCTTGAGCGCGTCGTGGTTCCAGTTTTTCCGGCGGATATCCATGAGGTTCATCCCCGCGCCGTCGCCAAAATCAACCGGCGCGGTTTTCCCGGCGAGCAGCGACGCCATGAACGAGCTGACGAGCGCGATGGCGGCAGTCTTTTGATAGGCTTTCGGATCGGTCTTGTAAAACTTGCGGATTTGCGGTCCGGAGAACCGTTCGAACGTGTCTGAGCCGGTGCGCGACGCGGTGAATTTGACGCCGCCGAGTTTTTTCCGTATCTCGGCGCATTCCTGCGCAGTCGAGGAATCCATCCAGACGGGCGAGGTCTTGCGCGAGAAAACGCCGGACAGATTTTCGACGAGAGATTTGTCTGGATCCAGATTCTCCAGTGCGGCGGCAATCCGGTCGTTGAAATAAACCGAGCCATGCTGCTGGCCGCTGCCGCCGACGGCGAGAATTTTTCCCAGCGCGACGCCATCCTTTTTCATCTGCGCAAAAATCAAGTCGAGCGCTTCCGCCCACATTTGCGGCGGGCTGTGTTTGATGAGCGGGTCGCGGTTGGGCAAAACGCCATTCTGCGTTTTGCATTGAGGCAGCGCGCGGTCGAAGTTTAGCGATTTTTCGCAGAGCACTTTGCGCGTGTCGAGGTCAATGACGACTGCGCTCAAGCTCTGCGTGCTGGAATCGAGTCCTAGAAAAAGCTTTGCCATGCTCCGAGTATAAGGGCAATTACGCGCTTGAGAAGAAGGAATGCCTTTCGGGGATTGGAAAAATGGCGGGAGTGGCGGGGCTCGAACCCGTAACCTCTGCCGTGACAGGGCAGCGCTCTAACCAATTGAGCTACACCCCCGCGAAGGGGGGCAATACCTTAAAAAAGGTTTCCAGCGGCGTCAAGGTTTAAGGAGAAACTTTGCAACTCAAAAAATCCGGGCAGCAGACGCCAAGGAGGTGGGGGTGGGGAACCCCGCTGAAGAAACGTGCTGCTACCCGAATAATACAAATGTGACGTTTACGCTAATTTTTGTCAACAGGTTATCAGTTTCAACCAGGCTTGCTTGCAAATCCAATTTCCGGGCTTTACGCCGCCGGTTTTTCCAATAAAGTCCTTCCATGGTCACGCTGGAATCATTCCATTTATTCCGCAGTCTTGCCCCCGACGAACTGCAAATCCTGCGTTCCATCACCCAGGAACGCAAGGTCGCCGCCGGCGGCGAGATTTTTAGCGAAGGCGATCCGGGCGACGGCCTTTATTTCGTCAAAAGCGGGCTGGTGGAAATTTCCGGCCTCATCAACGCCGGTGCCCGCCGCGTTTTTTCACAGATCGGCCCCGGCGAAATTTTCGGCGAGATGGCCGTGATTGAAGACAGGCCGCGTTCGGCCACCGCCGCCGCGCTCAAGCAGACGGAAATTTATTTCGTTCCGCGCAACGAAATGCTTTCCCTGCTCCAGCGCTCGCCGGCGCTTGCCCTCAACATGTTGCAGGAAATCAGCCACCGACTCCGCGATTTCAACCAGCTTCATCTTCGCGAAGTCGTGCAGGCCGAACGGCTCGCCGTCGTCGGCAATTTCGCGCGCTCCATCATCCACGACCTCAAAACGCCGCTCACCATCATCGGCCTTTCCGCCGACATGGCGTGCATGGCCACTTCCACAGCTGAAAAACGCGCCCAAGCCCAGGAGCGCATCCGCAAACAAGTCCTGCGCATCAACGACATGGTCGGCGACATCCTCGAATACACCCGCAGCAACCACGACGACACCGCGCTTGGGCCGGCCAACTACGCCGATTTTATAAAGGAAATCCTGCCCGAGCTTCAGGCCGAAACGGAAAATAAATCCGTCCGCATCGAGCTTCAGGGCGAACCGCCCGCCGCCAAATTGCTTCTCGATTCGCGCCGCCTGCGCCGCGTTTTCTTCAACCTCGTCCACAACGCCACCGACTTCATGCTCGACGGCGGGAAAATTCTTTTGCGCTTTACCGGAGACGGAAAAGAAATAATCACGGAAATCGAGGACACTGGTCCGGGCATCGCGCCGCTGATCGCCGACAAACTTTTCCAGCCGTTTGCCACGCACGGCAAATCCCACGGCACAGGCCTCGGCCTCTCCATCTGCAAAAAAATCGTCGAAGACCACAAAGGCCGGATTTGGACGCGCACCGAGTCGAAGCGCGGCGCGATTTTTTGCTTCGCTTTGCCGCTGGCGAAATGACCGTTGATTCGTAAAATCGTTTCAACGTGAACCGAATCAAGCTTCTTTCCGAACAGGTCGCCAATCAAATTGCCGCCGGCGAAGTGGTCGAGCGGCCTGCCAGCGTCGTGAAGGAGCTTGTCGAAAATTCCCTGGATGCCGACGCAAAAAAAATCACCATCGAAATCGGCGCTGGCGGGCGCAGTTTGCTCCGCGTGACCGACGACGGCTTCGGCATGAGCCGCGACGACGCGCTGCTCTGCCTCGAACGCCATGCGACGAGCAAAATTCGGCGCGCCGAAGATTTGTCCGCGATTTCCACAATGGGATTTCGCGGCGAAGCTTTGCCGAGCATTGCCAGCGTCAGCCGCTTCACACTCACCACGCGCGAACGGTTCGGAGTTCCGTTTTCAGGCGGTTCGGACGCGCCTGACCGCGTGAACGCGGAACTCCAAACCATTGAAGGCACGCAAATCACGGTCAATGGCGGCACAATTGCCGAAGTCAAGGCCGCCGGCAGCGCGCCCGGCACGAGCATCGAAGTCCGCCAGCTATTTTTCAACCTGCCCGCGCGACGGAAATTTTTGCGCACGGAAGAAACCGAGGCGGCGCACATCCAGCACTACCTCACGCTTGCCGCGCTCGCGTTTCCCGAAGTCGCGTTCACGTTTGTCAAAGACGGACGCAACGTCTGGCAGTTGCCCGCTGTCAAATCCGGCGCGGCTGTTTCGAGCCGCATCGAGGGTTTGCGCGAACGGCTGCGTGCGTTGCTTGGCGATGAAAAACTTTTGTCCGTGAACTTTTCCGCCGCGCTTGATGATGACGGAAATTCATTCGCGCCGGACGAAACGGATATTTTTGAGACTTCATTGCCTGAAAAACCGGTGGCCTCGGAAATCTCGAATCTCGAATCTCAAATCCGCGTCTGGGGATTAATTGGTTCGCCGGGAATCTCCCGCGCGACGCGCGACGGCCAGTTTGTTTTTGTGAACCGCCGCCCCGTGGAAAATCGCGGCATCAATTATGCGCTGATTGAAGGCTATCACAACTCGCTGATGAAAGGCCGCTATCCGGTCTGCTGCCTGTTCCTCG
>CAYPTV010000222.1:0-5778 GCA_964413505.1 uncultured Bifidobacteriaceae bacterium
CCATGAATCCCGCCAGATGCCCTTGAACGCCCACACAATGCCGGAAGCCACAAGATGCCGGTCATCCGGTGCGACATTGGCGAGCAGGTTAAGCCCGATGGGAAATTCAATGTCGCCCGGATTGAAATATACCAGGTGGTCGGCACGCTTCGGCGGAATGTGATGCAACAGCTCCTCGGCCAAGTCGCCGTGCGGGTCAATCAGTCCGACGCCATGACCAAGCTTGATGTGTTGCAAAATGAGATTGCGGAGCAACGTCGTCTTTCCAGAACCCGTTTTCCCGATGATGTATATGTGCTGCCGCTGGTCGCTGGCAGATATGCCAAAAGGCACCGGTTTTCCGTAGCCATCTCGGTTTCCGATCACAATGTGTGGTTCGTCAGGTTCCAAAACCAGTCGCCACCCCCAAGTCCCCGTGCTGTCAGACTAAACGCCGGCAGAATGTTGTAGAACAGGCCGGCGGGGTAATGGCGACTGGTTTTGAAATCCGAATTTACACGATATGCGAATTCTGAAACTAAACTAGACGCCAAGACTTGCCGTTTCCGGCATATAAAAGGACGCGCCATTCGGCGCGGCTGTATCAGTGCCGCAGTCGCGGCAACTCTTTTTCCCAGGTAATGCCCTTCGTGACTCCGCCTTCGGGCGAGCCGGTCGCGGTAGCGGGCTGGTGTTTCTCCTGAAACCAGTCCCCCAACGTGTCGTAGGCTAGGCCGATAGGCCGACGCCGCCCGACATTTTTCTTTTTGCTAAAGGACAGCGGGTAGATGTCCTTTATGCCGGCTAGCCCGATTGGGAAAAAGAAAAATGTCGGGCGGTAGCCGACGACACGTTGGGGAGCCAGTGGTGCGGCGGTTAAGCCGTGGAAGTAGAAAAGTGACGGGCGGTAGCCCCTACAAACCATGTTTGTAGCCAGTATGCAGGTGTGGATAAAATCCGTTTTTGCCAAAAAAGATTGACGATTGCCACATATTATGCTTTTTCCAGCGACGGGAAGAACAGGAAATCCCAGAAAATAATTAAGGCCATTTATGAAAAAATTCGCGATAGTTTTTTTGACAGCCGTTGCCTGTGTTTGCCTCACCGGGTGCGTGCATTTGCCGCAGACGCTTGCAGAGCAATCGCAAGGTTACGGATACACTCCGCTGGATCCGCTGCCGGTCATCCTCACCAACGCCGTGGCCGATGATGTCACCAATTCGCAGGCAACCTTGCGGGCGCTTCCCGATGAAACAATGCGACTTGCCGTTGGCGAATATTCAGGCAATGGCACCATCACTTACGGCCCGGCCTCCATGGGGTATGCCGGGAGCAATTATGTGGTGGTCTTGGATTACATTAAATACAACACGCTTTCGCTGCCCCTGTATCAATACCAGGATTTTCCGCCGAATACGAACCGGTTTGTCTATCTGCCGACTGTTGATCCCACAAAGCTGGGGCCGGACAAAATCATACCGATATATGTCGGAGTGGGGATACGAATGACGGCGAACGTGAAGGTCAACAGCGGAAACGTCAATTTGGGAAACCTGATTGCCATCGGTGCCGCCGCCGATACCAAGGTCGTTTCCGGGACGCTTGTGATTCAAACAATGGGAATCAGCGGGCAAAGCGTGTCCTCTGCGATTCCAATACCGAGCGATGTCAACGGGACGACCATAGCAAACGCCCTGATGGCGGTGGGCACGATAAAATCAAAGTTTTATGACAACAGCGGGGATGTGACTATAAAGCCCCAGGTTTTGGGAATGTATAACAATATCGGGAGCGGATTTGACGATGTTATTTCCCCGCTTCTTGCAAAACCGCCGGTGCTGGACACCACGCTCGGCGCGGGGGCTAAATTGATGCAGGCAAAATAGCTCGCTTTAGTGACTGGCCTTGGGCGGCCTTGCATCCAAAATCAGCATGGTGTATAATCATAATACAAATGGCTTCGGCCTCGCCTCGCAGTAATGTGGGGCAAAATTGTTTTAATTGTGTCCAAAGAGGGTGCGTTTGAGTTCGTCGCAAACCTTGTCGAACATATCAGTATCCAGCGTGCCGGCTTTTCGTATCAAACGCTTCGTATCAATCAGGCGAGCTTGCGAAAGAATGACTGACGCCTCTCTGCCCTCGACTTCGCCGATAGGCACATAGTAACGGCCTTGTCTCTTTTTCCCGGTGAGTGCAACACCGAAAAATACGTGGGAATTGAAACCTTGGATGACCAGCACCGGGCGGTCATAGTTTGATCCTGTTCCGTCCTGCTCAAAACCGACATTTACGCCGAGCGAGCACCACCAAATCTCGCGCTTGTGGTAGAACGGCGCGACGGCGTGATCGTTTATGTGCTTCTTTTTTGAATTCCATCCGTCGAAATCCTTGTCCATTGCCCGCCAGTATATCACGAACGCGCATGAAAAAAACAGACCGTGAAGCCAGCGCACGTTGATCTGCTAGTTGTTCTCGATCCGAATTTTAGACGTTTCCACCACCCTTGCCGCCGCATGGCCGCAGAACGCGCATGTGCCATCAAGCATCAGGTCGCCGTTTTCCACCGTGCCGGTATAGCCAACGATTTCCACGACAACATTGCATTTGGCGCAGAACGCATTCTTCAGGATGCGCTTTTGCGCCTTCAACGGAATCGCGCCCCAAAGAATAGCGGCTTCTGTTGTGAATTTGCCATCGCTCATTGACGGGAACATAAGGATTCCAGCCGCTGCCCGCAACTTCCGAATGCCGTCGCCGGGTTGCCGCCTCCGGCAATTCTTGGCGTCTAGTAGATTAGCCTCCTGCGATATATTCTTCGGACATGGCAAAAAAATTATGGACGTATCGGGACATCACACAATTTCTCGAAGAAAAGGGATTTAGTTTTTATGAGGATTTGGAGCATTGCCAATCGTGGGTCAAATTGCGGCGCAACGGCGAGCCGGACAGATTCGTCGAGATCAGATTTACCCAGGGATTCTATTCGGCAAAGACACTCAACAAAATGATCCGCCAGTCTGGTATTGGCAAGGACGAATGGAATAAGTGGGCTGGTTTGTAATTCAACTTGACACACAAGTATCAAATTCGATTTCATTCAGGCAGACTTTTAACCCGAACGAACACATGACACCGCTGCAAGACCCTGGAATTCAAAACGGCCTAAATGTGCTCGAACATGCACCGCTCATCGCCCTGGTGATTGCGATCCCGATCCTTATCGTCGGCTTCCTTATTAGAGGCAGGAAATAGCGATTCTTGACCCGGTAGCCTCCGCCTCATTTCTTCACTCCGTCACTGAAATCGAATTATAGTTACCATCGCAACATCCAGCATCCTTCTTCAAAGTGGGGAGTAGCCCTTGCTGGTCTAACTGTGCTAATCTATCCAGTAACCTGTCCCAAGTTCGAGGTATGTCTCGATACGGGCCACTGTAATCATTTTTGAACCGGTTTGCCACCTCATAAAACGGAGCCGATGGCTCAATGAGGGCGTTTTTTCCGTCCATTTCCCGGTTCGAGGTTGCGATTTTCAGCAAATCACGCTTTTCTTCAAGAATTCCCATTTTATAGCCCAACCAGGCGTTTCCAGCCAGTTCGAGGAATTCTGACAGGCGATCCGGTTCCGACTGTGCCTGGTCACGCATATTGGCCATATTTTCCTCCAACCCCTTCAATTCCATCAACAGGGCTGTTTTGCGCTGCTCGAACAACTCACGCTCAATGGCACCGTCCAGAAACGCATCAGTCAGCCGGTTCAGGCGGTCACGAAGCTGGCCGGTTTGAATATTCAAAGTTTTGCATACCTCTTCCTGACGATTCGACCAGTCAACTTTCATTTGGGCGAGCTTCGCCCGAAAATATGTGCATTCGTCATCTTCAAAACAGAGCGGCAGAAGTTGCTTTTGAATTTCTACGTCCATCAATTCTTCACGGATGCCGGTCGCCGGACAGTGTTTGGTCTGGCAGCGATAATAGTGATGACCCTTCTGGCGTTCGCCAATCAGTGTGAATTTGCACTGTTTGCAACGAACCAGACGCCGGAAAAGAAAGTCATGCTTTTGAATCTTGGTGTTGCTCTTTCCAGACAGAATCATCTGCACGCGGCTGAACAGCGATTTTGGAATGAGGGGCGCATGTGCTCCGGGAAAGGTCTGGCCTGAACGCTTGAGTCGGATGAGGCCGATATAAAATGGATTGCCAAGAATTGATCCGAGACCGCTGCGACTGACATTCTTGCCTTTTTTGTTGCGCAAGCCAAGCCGGTGCAGTTCTACCAGCAACGTATCAAGATTGTAACGTCCGGTGCCATACAGTTCAAATGCCTTCCTCACAAGAGGAGCCTTCATCGGATCGGGTTCTTTTGGCTTGCCGCTGCCTCTGTCGAGATAACCAATGGGTGCCGGTAGGGGAAATACGCCCTGTTTGATGCGGCCATAAAAGCCTTTGAGGGATTCCTCGCGGAGATTTCGGATATAGTCGGCGGCAACCACGGCCTGGATGTCGGCGGAAAGCCGTCCACCGCGCGAGTGCATGTCCAGGCTTTCGTTGGCAAAATGGACTTCAATGCCAACGTCAATCAACGCGGCCATGTCCGCCCAATCTTTAAGATTCCGGGCACCACGGTCGATCTTGTGAAGAACCACGCCCCGGGCTTTTTCCTGCCGGAGCAGCTTCATCATTTTTGTGAATGTGGGCCGTCCCTGTTTTGCGGCGGTCTCCCGCTCGTCAAACCATGAGATGATCTCCATTCCGTTCCGGCTGGCATAGCGAAGAATCGAGTCGCGCTGTTCCTGCAACGATACTCCTCTCGTTCCTTGTTTTACCGTGGAAACACGGATGTAGCCGAAAAAGGGCTTCATGATGGATGGTTTGAATTAGCATCTGGTAAGGGAGCCGACCTTGACGGTTTTAAGGATACCGCATGAATTTTTTCTGTCAAAGCGCGGAAGCGCGCATAGCTTTCGGGATCGCCCTGAATGCGCTCATAAATGCGCAGCATCAACAGGAGATACTGCTCAAGATTATCTTCGGCTTCGGCCAGTTGTTCGTCGGTGAAATGGGGATACAGGTCGCGGATGGTTGGGGCGGGTTTCTTTTCCATCCGCTCACTTTAGCGCCACGGTGGAAATACAGAAGACAGCAAGATTTGCCCAAAGCGGCAAGTCACAAAAAATGCAGTCCCGCCAAAGGCAGGACTGCATTCCTGATCCGAATCGAAATGGATTACAGCGATTTCTTGCCCGCTGCCTTTATCTTTGCCCATCGCGCCTTCGCTGCTGCCGAAAGCTTGGCTTTGGCCGCTACGCTCATCGTGTGCTTCTTGGCCGGTGCTTTGACGGCTGGCTTTGCACCTTTGATCTTCGCCCAGCGTGCTTTTTGAGCCGCTGCAACCCTGGCTCTCCCGGCGGCGCTCATTCCGCGTTTCTTCGGCGTCTTGGCCGGTGCCGGTGTCGAAGCGCCAAGAATCGAGGCCAGTTCCTTGTTCAACGCTTCGATCTTCTCTTTGATGTCAGCCGCGTGCCGTAATTGTATTGTTGTTAATTGTGATAATGAATTACTCATAGTGGGCGGATTATATGACTAGACAAGGAAAGTTCAATAGCAAAATGACGAGGTGGTATTGACAGAATTGAAAAGCTGTGATTTGATATTTACTCCCACCACCGAGCTTTAATGCCCGGTGCTTTTTTATAGACTTGCCGCTTTGGGCAAATATTGACTGCTTCCGCAACTTCTTGATTCCGATAGTGTGAGTTTGAACTCGCCACGAGTTCGTCTGCTTCAAACCTCATGTCTT
>CAYPTV010000223.1:0-5773 GCA_964413505.1 uncultured Bifidobacteriaceae bacterium
CCGTTTATCAGGACAAGTCGTTCACGTTCATCACCAAGTCGCCGCCGGCCTCGATTCTTTTGAAAAAAGCGGCAGGCATCACCGCCGGCTCGAAAGTGCCGAACAAGGACAAGGTCGGCAAGGTGACGCGCAAAC
Organism: uncultured Bifidobacteriaceae bacterium; assembly: GCA_964413505.1. Lineage (GTDB taxonomy): Bacteria > Verrucomicrobiota > Verrucomicrobiia > Limisphaerales > UBA11358 > UBA11358. Next base: position 136 of record CAYPTV010000223.1, read on the forward strand.
AGGTTTTGGACATCATCAAAATGAAGTCCAAGGACATGAACACGACGAACGAAGAAGCGGCCTTCCGCGTCATTTCGGGAACGGCGCGCAGCATGGGAATTGAAGTTGTCGGTTAAACAAAAACACAAATCGCGGGAGAGCTAAAAACTCGCTTGCACCGCACAAAAACAAAATGCCCAGTAAACGATTCAAAAAAGCGCTCGAAGTTGTGGACGCCAAAAAAACTTATCTGCTCAAGGAGGCGGTCGGCGTTCTCGCAAAATTTCCGAAGGCGAAATTCAACGAGACGATTGACCTCGCATTCCGCCTCGGAGTTGACCCGAAGCAGTCCGACCAGATGGTTCGCGGCACAGTTCCGCTTCCGCACGGCAGCGGCAAGACTGTGCGCGTCCTGGTTTTCACCCGCGACGGAAATGCCGCCGAAGCCGCGAAAGCTGCGGGCGCGGAATATGTCGGATTCGCCGACATGATCCAAAAGTGCAACGAAGGCTGGAATGATTTTGACGTGGCGATTGCCACGCCCGAAGCGATGATTGAAGTCCGCAAGCTCGGCAAAGTTCTTGGACCGCGTGGCTTGATGCCGAATCCGAAAACCGGCACGGTCACGGACGACACGGCAAAGGCTGTGAAAGAAGTGAAGGCCGGCCGTGTTGAATTCAAGACGGACAAGGCCGGAAATGTTCACGTCATCGTCGGTAAGGCTTCGTTCAAGCCGGAACAGATTGAAGAAAATGCGCGCGCGGTGATTGAAGCCGTTGCGAAGGCGCGTCCGACGAGCGTCAAGGGCATTTACATCAGTTCATGCACGCTGTCGGCGACGATGAGTCCGCCGGTGCGTGTGGACGTGCGCGAGTTCTCAAACAATTAACCGAATTTTACCATGCGTGCTGAAAAGAAAATTTTGACAAAGGAATACGCCGCCCGGTTGAACGCCTCGCCGTTCTTCATCGTGGTCGGCTATCAAGGATTGAAAGTGGCTCACATGACGGAGCTGCGCCAGCGTCTGCAAAAGGCGGGCGCGGAAGTTCACGTCGTGAAAAATTCAATCTTCCGCATCGCCGCGAAGGAATCCGGCGTGGCGGAATTGAACGGCTCGCTCGCCGGACAGATGGCCGTTGTGACCGGGCAAAAGGATATTTCCGCTGCGGCGAAGACACTGAAGAATTTCGCGGCGGAATTCGACAAGCTTAAAATCAAGTTCGGTTACTTGAGCAACCAGCGGCTCGAAGAAGCCGGCATCGTCGCGCTGGCGGATTTGCCGAGCCTCGACGTGTTGCGCGCGAAGATTCTCGGCCTGCTCGTTGCTCCGGCGACGAAGCTGGCGATTTTGATCAACACGCCCGCGTCGCAGCTGGCGCAGGTTATCAAGGCGAAGTCGGAGAAATCCGAATAACAACAATTTCCGGTTTGAGTTATCAAACCGGGGAACCAACAAACAACAACAACGTAAATCGTCGGTTTGCAGGCCGTGAACTGAAATTCACCGGGGCCGCGGTGGACGACGAGACGACAGAAAGAAAAACAATATGGCTGACATCGCAAACATCGTGGAAGAATTGAGCAAGTTGACGGTCTTGGAAGCCGCCGACTTGGTGAAACAACTTGAAACCAAATGGGGCGTGAGTGCCGCCGCGCCTGTCGCGGTTGCGGCTGCTGGCGGCGCTGCCGGCGGCGCTGCTGCTCCTGCTGCTGCTGCGAAGGACACGTTTGACGTGATCCTCGTCTCTGCTCCGGCGGACAAGAAAATCGCGGCCATCAAAGCCGTGCGCGAAATCAAAGCCGGACTCGGATTGGCGGAAGCCAAGGCGCTGGTCGAAGGCGCTCCGAAGCCCGTGCTGGAAGGCGCGAACAAGGCCGACTCCGACGCTGCCAAGAAAAAGCTCGAGGAAGCTGGCGCGAAAGTGGAAGTCAAGTAATCGCAGTTTATCGGAGTTGTCCCGGCGGATTTTTTCCGCCGGGGCGCTCCTTAAAATTTTTATCAGGTTAAAAACGGAAAATTTAGTTTTGGTTTTGGCAGGTTTGTCGTTGAACGCGGCGTGCCTGCCTAGTGTTGTTAATTAATTGCAGTGCGGTTTTCGCATTGCGGAAAATAAAAAGGTCAAAATGCCATCACGAGCCACGGAAAGAATCAACTTCGGCAAGATCAAGGAAATTGTCGTGCCGCCGAACATGATCGAGTTGCAGACGAACTCCTACAAGGAGTTCCTGCAAGCCGACGCTTCGCCGAAGAAGCGCGACAAGCACTCCGGCCTCGAATCCGTTTTCCGCGAGGTGTTTCCCATCGAGAGCTACGACGGCAAGTGCGTGCTGGATTACGATTCCTACGAAATCGGTGCGCCAAAAATTGACTGGCTCGAATGTCTGCGCGAAGGTCTGACCTACGGCGCGCCGCTATATGTGACATTCATCCTCAAGGAGGAATCCAAGACCGCGAAGGAAGAAAAAGTTTTCATGGGTGAACTCCCGCTGATGACGCCGCAAGGCACGTTTGTCATCAATGGCGCGGAGCGCGTCGTGGTTTCACAATTGCACCGCTCGCCGGGCATTGCGTTTGAGGCCACACAGCATCCGAACGGAAAATTGCTGCACAGCTTCCGCGTCATTCCTGACCGCGGCTCATGGTATGAGGCGCAGTTCGACACGAGCGATTTGCTTTACGTTTATCTCGACCGAAAAAAACGCCGCCGGAAATTTTTGACGACGACGCTCTTCCGCGCGCTGTCCTTCCTTGATGTTGAAGGCACGGTCAACATGAAGAGCAAGGACAACGGCGAAAAGACGCGCGGCGCGGACGAGGAAATCTTGAAGTTATTCTACGACATCGAGGAACTGACGGTCAAGGAAGCCGAGAAGCTTGAAGATTTGCCGAACCGTGTTTTGATTCATGACGCGACCGACGAGGAAAAAGGTCTCGTCGTGGCGCGTGCGTTTGAGCCGCTGTCGAAGGCGGTCGTCAAGCAGATCGCCGAGCTTGGCGTAACGAAAATCAAGGTGGTGGACACGTCGGTGGACGACGGCATCATGATCAAGTGCATAAAAAAAGATCCGGCGAAAAATGAGGAAGAAGCGTTGAAGGATATTTACCGCCGCTTGCGACCTGGCGATCCGCCCACGGCAGCGAACGCGCGTGCGTTGCTCAAGCGTCTGTTCTTTGACCCGAAGCGTTATGATTTGGGCCGCGTCGGACGTTACAAGATCAACCAGAAGCTCAACCTCAAGGACAAGGAAGCTTCGCGCATTTTGACGAAGGACGATCTGGTTGCGGCGACAAAATATTTGCTCCGCCTGAAAAAAGGCGAAGGCTCGCTCGACGACATTGACCATCTCGGCAGCCGCCGCATCCGCACGGTCGGCGAATTGCTTTCCAACCAGTGCCGCGTCGGTCTCGCGCGCACGGAACGTCTTGTCAAGGAACGCATGACGCTGTTCGATCAAAGCATCGAGGCGATGATGCCGCAAAAATTGATCAATCCGAAGGCGCTCTCGGCGGTCATCCGCGATTTCTTTGGCCGTAGCCAGTTGTCGCAGTTCATGGATCAGATCAATCCGCTCGCGGAACTTACGCACAAACGCCGCTTGTCGGCTCTCGGGCCAGGCGGACTTTCGCGTGATCGCGCGGGCTTTGAAGTCCGCGACGTGCATCCGTCGCATTACGGCCGCATTTGCCCGATTGAAACGCCGGAAGGCCCGAACATCGGTTTGATTGCGTCGCTCGCGACATTTGCTCGCATCAATGAATTCGGCTTTCTCGAAACGCCGTATCGCAAGGTCAAGGACGGTCGCGTGACGGAAGACATCGAATTTCTTACGGCTGACCGCGAGGAACAATTCATCGTCGCGCAGGCGAACTCGCCGATTGATGGTCGCGGACATTTCACGACCGAGCGCGTCGTCTGTCGTGCGCGTGGCGAGTTTGTGGACGTGGAACCGGACAAGGTCCATTACATGGATATTTCGCCGAAGCAGTTGGTTTCAATTGCGGCGAGCCTGATTCCATTTTTGGAGCACGACGACGCGAACCGCGCGTTGATGGGTTCCAACATGCAACGTCAGGCCGTGCCGCTGCTCGTCACCGAGGCGCCGCTCGTGGCGACCGCTCTTGAAGACCGCGTGGCCCGCGACTCGCGCGCCGTCATGGTTTCCGAAGAAAGCGGAAAAGTTGCCTCTGTCACCGGCAGCCAGATCATCGTGACCGAAGACGGCAAGCTGCCGGAAACGAAAAAGAAAATTAAGCACGACCCGGCGAACGGCATCCACGTTTATCCCGTCCGCAAGTTCATGCGCTCGAATGCGGCAACGTGCATCAACCAGAAAATCCTTGTCCACAAAGGCGAACATATCAAAAAAGGGCAGGTCATCGCCGACGGCCCCTGCACGGACAACGGCGAGCTTGCGCTCGGGCGCAACGTGCTCGTAGCGTTCATGCCGTGGAACGGCTACAACTTCGAGGACGCGATCCTTATTTCGGAACGCATCGTCAAGGAGGACATTTTCACCTCGATCCACATTGACGAATTTGAAGTGGCCGCGCGCGACACGAAGCTCGGGCCGGAAGAAATCACGCGCGACATCCCGAACCTCGGCGACGAGGCGTTGAAAAATTTGAGCACCGACGGCGTCATCCGCGTCGGCGCGGAAGTGAAGCCCGGCGACATCCTCGTCGGCAAAATTACGCCGAAATCCGAAACCGAACTCGCGCCGGAAGAACGTTTGCTCCGCGCCATCTTCGGCGAAAAAGCGGCGGACGTGAAGGACACTTCGCTCAAAGTTCCATCGGGAACTTACGGCATCGTCATGGACGTGAAAGTTTCATCCAAGAAAGACGGCGAGCGCACCACCCGTTCTGCTTCAAGCGAGGAAAAGCGCCACTCGAAGCAGATCGAGGACGATCACAAAAAGAAAGTCGGCGAATTGACGGACCAGTTGACCGAGGCGTTGAGCAACATCCTGCTCGGCGAAAAAATTCCGCTCGACGTGGTGAATTCCGAGACCGGCGAAATCATCATTCCGGCAAACCGGAAAATCACGAAGACGCTGCTGCGCAAGCTCGCGACGGTTTATGACCGCATCGAGATTGATCCGTCACCGATCCGCAACAAAATCACGGAAATCATCGGGCAGTTTAAAAAGAAGTTCGACGATTTGCAGATGCAATACGACGAAGAAATCGAACGCGCCGAGGCCGGCGAAGGCGCCGAGTCCGGCATCGTCAAGTCGGTGAAAGTTTATGTCGCGTCGAAGCGCAAATTGTCCGTCGGCGACAAGATGGCCGGACGCCACGGCAACAAGGGTGTCGTCGCGCGCATCGTGAAGGAAGAAGACATGCCGTTCCTCGATGACGGGACGCCGGTGGAAATTGTTTTGAACCCGCTGGGCGTGCCGTCGCGCATGAACGTCGGACAGGTTTTGGAAACGCACTTGGGCTGGGCTGCAAAAATGCTCGGCTTGAAATTCGCGACGCCGGTTTTCGACGGCATCAAGGAAAAGGAAATTCGCGGCTATCTGAAGGAGGCGAAACTGCCGGAACACGGCAAGACGCACTTGATTGACGGGCGCACCGGCGAGAAATTCGACCAGGAAATCGTCGTCGGCTACATTTACATGATGAAGCTCGGCCATTTGGTCGCGGACAAGATTC
>CAYPTV010000224.1:0-5773 GCA_964413505.1 uncultured Bifidobacteriaceae bacterium
GGCGGCGACATGATTTTTGACCATTGCAGCATCGAATGGGGACGCTGGGATTGCCTCGGCCTCACAAAAAGCAGCCACGACATCACCTTTCAATACTGCATCATCGGCGAGGGCGTTGACCCGCAGCGTTTCGGCTCGCTTTCCGACGACGTGACCAACATCACCTACTCGCACAATCTCTGGATCAACAACCAGAGCCGCAATCCCAAGGCGAAAGGAAAAATCCAATACGTCAACAACGTCGTCTATAATTGGGGCGTCACCGGCCTCGTCGGCGGACATTCGGGCGCGGATCATTTTCTGGACGCCATCGGCAATTATTTCATCGCCGGGCCAAATTCCAGCGCGCGCTTCACCGGCGAATACAAACCGACCGACCACGTTTACCAGAAGGACAATTTTGCGGACACAGACAAGGATGGAAAATTAAATGGCCGCCCCGTCGTCGCCGCCGATTTCGGCAGCGGAGACGAAGCGCCGACCTTGGTGGACAACCTCACCGTCGCCCCGCAGATCGCCGTGACCATCGAACCCGCCCAGGCCGCCTTCTCAAACGTCATCGCGCACGCCGGTTCCTCGCTGCACCGCGACGCCGTGGACGCACGGCTGATTGACGACGTGCTGTCGTTCGGCACGCGCGGCAAAATCATCCACAACGAGGCCGCCGCCGGCGGCATTGACGGAACGGCGGCTGTCCCGAACCCGCCCGCCAACTAAGACAACCCCGGCGCGCTTTTCAGCCGGTCCGGCATCTGTTCCGACGATGCCAGAGCGTGTTTCGCCGATCTTACATCATCCCGCGAATCGCGGGCGACACATTCAGCAAGTAGCGATTTTTCAATTTGCCAAGCCGCAACCGCGCGGCAAAAGCCTTGGAAAGCAATTCTGCTTTCAGCACGGAAGATTTTTTGCCCGCTGTGAGAACCTTCCCATCTTTCAAAACAAGCAGGTGCGAAAAAAACGGCATGATTTCCTCGACGTGATGCGTCACCAAAACCAGCGTGGGCGAATTTTTCTTTGAGCCGAGCCGCTGGATAAACTGCAAAAAATGTTCGCGCGCCGCCGGATCCAGACCGGCGCACGGCTCGTCCAGAATCAAAACACGCGGCTTTGCCATCAGCGCGCGACTGATCAATACGCGCTGGCGTTCGCCCTGCGACAGCACGCGCCACGGACGTTCGGCCAGATGTTCACCATCAACTTGTTTCAAAAGTTTTCGCGCCCGGCTTTTTTCACCGCTCGTCAGCCTCCCCCGGAAATCAATCATCGCATATTTGCCGCTCGCCACGGTTTCCAGCGCCGGTTCATCGTCCGCCATCATCTGCCGCACGGACGAACTGACAAGGCCGATTTTCTTCCGCAACTCGCGCCAGTCGGATTGGCCGTAAATTTTTCCAAGCAAAAGAATTTCACCCGCTGTCGGCATGAGATAACCCGTCAATGCGCTCAACAGCGAAGTTTTCCCCGAACCGTTCGCGCCGAGAATCGCCCAGTGCTGTCCGCGTTCCACGCGCCACGAAACATCGTCGAGAATCACGACGCCGTCGCGCTGAATCCGCAGATTTGAGATTTCCAAAATCGTTTTCACGTCAACAAATTTAACCACGGATTAACACAGATGGACACGGATAAAAAAATTCGCATCCGTGTCGATTCGTGTCCATCCGTGGTTAAATTCATTTATCGCGCTGGTATTTTTCCGCGCAACGGTTTATTTGTTTTGGACTATGAAAAATTTGATTCCAACTTTTTTGCTTATGACAACCGTTCTGACTTCCAGCGCCGCCATCCACACCGAAACCGTCGAATACAAGCAAGGCGACGCCATGCTTGAAGGCGTGCTGGTTTATGACGATGCGATTCAAGGCAAACGTCCCGGCGTCCTCGTGGTGCATCAGTGGCTCGGCCTGACCGATTACGAAAAGCGTCGCGCCACAATGCTCGCGCAACTCGGCTATGTCGCGTTTTGCGCGGACATTTACGGCAAAGATTCCCGCCCGAAAAATGTGCAGGAGGCCGGCACGCTCGCGGGAAAATATAAAAGCGACCGCGCGCTGCTGCGTGCCCGCGTGAACGCCGCGCTTGACGTGCTGAAGAAAAATGATTTGGTGGATGCGAAGCACGTCGCCGCCATCGGCTATTGTTTCGGCGGCACAACTGTTTTGGAACTCGCGCGCAGCGGCGCGGAATTGAACGGCGTCGTCAGCTTCCACGGCGGACTGGATTCGCCGACGCCCGCAGACGGAAAAAACATCAAGTGCAAAGTGCTGGCACTGGCGGGTGCAGATGATCCATTCCAAAAACCGGAAGATTTGACCGCGTTTGAAGCCGAGATGCGCGATTCAAAAGCGGACTGGCAGATTGTCTTCTACGGCGGCGCGGTTCACGCGTTCACGCAGCCCGATCCCGGCTTTGTCAATCCCGGCGCGAAATATAATGAAAAGGCCGACAAGCGCTCGTGGGAGGCGATGAAAACTTTTTTTGCTGAAATTTTCAAATAATTTTCTTTAACCACGGATGGACACGGATAAACACGGATTTAAATTTCCATATCTGTGTTCATCTGTGTTAATCCGTGGTTAAATTTTCTCATGCGCATCACCGGCGGCAACGCGGCGCGGCGGATTTTGAAAGTCCCGAAAGGACTCGACGTTCGCCCGACGCCGGACTTGGTCAAGCAGGCGGTTTTCAATTCGCTCGGCACACGGGTTGTCGGCGCGAAAGTTTTGGAATTGTTTGCGGGCAGCGGCGCGTTGAGTTTGGAATGTTTGAGTCGCGGCGCGGCTTCGGTGATGTGCGTCGAGAAATCGCATCGGCACGCGGAATTTATCCGCGGCAACGCGGCGGCGGCGGGTTACGGCGAAATTCTGGAGGTGCGGACGCAGGATGTTTTTCCGGTGATGAATCAACTGGCCGAAAGCAGCCGGCAATTCGATTTGATTCTGGCCGATCCGCCTTACGGCGAAAAAAATGTGAACCGCCGCTCGACTTCATTCGCGCAGCAGTTGCTCGACGATAAAAATCTGCCGAAGTTGCTCGCGTCAGGCGGAAGATTTGTGCTCGGCTACACGAAACGCGACACGCTGGAAATCGTCGCGCCGTGGACGGAAGTGAAAATGCTCAAGCACGGTGACGCGGTGATGCGGTTTTTGGAAAATCTTCACCGCAACATTGAAGCAGCGGCCTAACTCTTTTTGAAATTGCCATCCGTTTCAAACTGATTTAGGAATTCAACCAATGTGTGAACTGTTGTGGATGGGTCATTGCGTTCAGGAACACAAGGATTGTAAAAAGAAAGAAGCTTTTTGCAATTACGAATAGCGTCTGGTTGTAGTGCTTTCAATTCATCATATAAAGTTGTGTCATTCTTTTGATACTTTCGACCCAGACGATCTGACAATTTTTTCCCATATTCATCTCGCGAAACAGACGTCTGTTGCAAATCAAAATGCAACCAATACCAAAGCTCAAAACACTGGTTGGCATAAGCGACATTGATTCCATTTGCTTCGGCGAGTCTGAAAGCTTCATTAAAATTTTGTGCAGGAAAAGAGTCACGGTCAAAGACACACCAGATACGAATATATTTTTGCCCATGTTGTTCAGCGTGTTCTTTTCGCTGAATAGCTTCTTTTACAAGGCTGTCCGTATTTATTCCAGTGCCAACCACTTCAACAAGCACATCTTCGGGATTAAATGGAAATTTCTTGAAATAGTTCGGAGCGGTTTTCTCATCTTCGCAAAGAACGAGAACCTTTCGTGTCTCACGCGTTTCAGCAAAATTGCGCGAGCGAGTTTTATTCCACGGGTTTGACATCAGAGCAAAGGGCGTTGAAATCTCCTATGAATGGAACAGCTCCATATTTTCCAAGAATGTAATCTTTCCCGAAAGTGGCATCTTTTCGCACTTTAATTTCCGAAAGCGAATAAAGACTTGTAGCACCAAAAGCATCTTTCTCGGTGAACCAAACTTGATCTCTTCTAAAAAAATGGCGATTGAGCAAATTGGTGTCGTGTGTGGCAAATATGAGTTGTGCCATTTTGTTGTTCTTTGCGCTGTTGAATAAAGAAACAATCGCGCGAGACAATAAAGGATGCATTCTTGCGTCCAGTTCATCCACAACCAATATTTTCCCCGAATCCAAAGTGTCAATTAGCGGTCCAATCATCGCTAAATATTTTTTAGTGCCGTCTGATTCGTTTTTCTGAAAGTCAAATTCTAAAGAACCAACTGGATTGTTATTTGAATCAAATTTCTGATGAACTGTCCTAAGTTCAATGTTCTTTACTCTGCCAATCATAGTCTTCCGCGAATCCTCTGAAATTCCCGGCAAATCGGCCTCTGTGTAATGCGATAATTTTGGAATCAAATTTGAAATCCCCAAATCCGCGACTCGTGACATTTCAAGAACTCGCGCTGCTAATTGCGGGTCGTTCAAGCAATCAACTGTCCAACGAAGCCCTGGATTTCTTGTTGCTGAAATAAATCCTAAATTCCGAAACCACTTCAAAATCGTAGTAGCGATTTCACCGTTAAATTGAGCAACCACACTTAAGAAAAGTGCATTGGGCCTCGTTTTTTCTTCCAAACCTTTGCCTTCTTTGAAACGCTCTTCGTTGAATTTAATTTTCTCTATTGTTCTGGTAAAGAGTTCTGCTTCGCGGCTTGAAGAGCTCGCAAAAAGCCATTCAGCATGAATGCGCTGATTATCTGCCTCAAAGCCGTATCTGTATTTTGTATTCTCGTGAAAGAAAATAATTTCGAAATGAGAAGGTTTGCCATCGCAGTCGGTGCTAAGTTGAAATGGCTGAACCTGTATTTCTTCCTCAACTTGGGTTTCCCTGGAAGAACTCAAAATAAAAAATTTGAAAAAATTGATTGCTGCCATCAAATTGCTTTTTCCGCTGGCATTCGCTCCATAGATTACAGCACTTTTTAGCAAGCGAACGCCAAAAGCTTCGACAATACTCTCGGGGTGTTCAACGTCCGACGATGCTTCAAGACTTAACGTCGCCTCATTTTTGAATGATGCCCAATTTGCAACTGTGAATTGTTGTAGCATTTGCCTGTTTAATTGCCTTATTTACGACCGAAAATAAAATTTATGAGATAATTTCTCATAAAAAAGTAATTGCACAAGCAACTAATTAAATACTTATTCACACTGCGCCGAATTGAAATCCGCCAAATTATTCCGATGCATCGTTCACAGCTTTACGAATCGTCTCGCGAAATTTTTCCATGCCCTGATCAAACGCGGCGGAGATCGGCAGCACCTTTACTTTTTTGATTTTCTTTTTGAACTCCTTCAAAAAATTTTCGGCGACGGCTTCGTCCATTTTGTTGGCGACGACGAGGCGCGGTTTTTCGAGCAGCGCGGGATCGTAAAGTTCCAGTTCGCTCAACAATTGTTTGTAATCGTCCCACGGCTTGCGATTGTCCGTGCCGGCCATGTCGAGCAGCAGCACGAGGATTTTGCAGCGCTGGATATGGCGGAGAAATTTGTGGCCGAGGCCGACGTTCTGGTGCGCGCCTTCGATCAGGCCGGGCACGTCGCAGACCGTGAGCCGTTTCCAGTCGGCGTATTCGACGATGCCGATCTGCGGATGCAGCGTGGTGAACGGATACGGCGCGACTTTCGGGCGCGCGCGGGAAATGGCCGTGAGCAACGTGGACTTGCCCGCGTTCGGATAACCGACGAGGCCGACTTCGGCGACGATGCGCAGTTCGAGCAGAAAATCGCCTTCGTCGCCCGGCTCGCCCGGCTGCGCG
>CAYPTV010000225.1:0-5743 GCA_964413505.1 uncultured Bifidobacteriaceae bacterium
GTCAGGACGATTTGGCGGGTCGTTTGGCGGCACAAAATATCGTCATGGATCGCAGTGCCATCTCGCGCATCGAGAACTCTGCACGTTACCTGATGGATTACGAAATCGCCGCCATTGCTCGCAGTCTGAAAGTTTCCGTCGGGTGGCTGTTTGGCGACCAAGAAAACCGCCGTTAAGCCAACCGGCAATGACAAAACCGACCCCCGCCCGGTCATTTCGTCCATCGCGCAAGCGATGCTTGCGCGATACGGCTCGTTGGTGAAAGACAAAAGCGGCGCGGTGCGGCTGGTGCGTGCATAGATTTCAAGCCAGTGTTTGCGCTGATTTCAAAATTCTGATGACAGCCCGCTCTTTTTTGCGGCTTCCGTCCAATACCTCTTCAAGACACAAAGCGAGTTCTGGGTATTTTTGCAGTTTGATCGCGTCCTTCCGCGCAACCGGGGTCACTTTCAAATGGATGCATAATGCATCAATACTTTTTGAAGGTCTTTGGAAGCGACCGTTCAACAACCTGCTTATCTGTGACTGCTTAATCCCAATAACATTGGACAACGACGATTGACTCATCCCGCTCTTGCGAAATGCCGCGCTTAAAAGCAATGCTGTTTTTTTGTTGTCTATGCGTTTATTTGCGCGCATATTGCATAAAACTATCAAACAATCTTGTGCCGTCAATAAAACAACAAATCGTTACAACTTGGCGAAACGGTGACATTGACCGGCTTGAACTTCCTGAACCCGGCGTGGAAATTCTTCCGGGCGTTCGCTGGGGAAAATTTGACAACTTCTTCACGCCGGCTTTTTGGATTTCCCGTTCTTGGATTGACGGTGACTCCAGCCCCCATTTTGAATACGCGCTTGGGCACTCGTTGCGCGAAGAAATTGCGGCTTGTCTTCTTGGGGGACATGGTATGCCAGCGGAAGTCGGATTGGCCGCGTTCCATCGGATGCGGGAACGCGGGCTGCTCAATGGGGCAAGTTCCGTGAATGAAATTGAAAATGCCCTGATTGAACCACTTGCCATCGGTGATCGCCAAGTCCGATACCGTTACCCTCACACAAAAAGCCGGTTTCTGGCCGAAGCGATGCAAAAATTTAATTTGGAACCAGCACCGATTCATTCCGCTCTGGAACTGCGTAACTGGCTGCTGACTTTTTCAGGCATTGGGCCAAAAACCGCCTCTTGGATTACACGAAACGTGCTGCACTCTGATGAAGTTGCCATTCTGGACATCCATATCATCCGTGCCGGTCTGCTGATGGGACTTTTTTCTCCGAAACATTCCGTCCAACGCGATTATTTTGATATGGAGGCTCGGCTGGTAGCATTTGCTCGCGCTGCCGGCGTCAGCCTGTCACGGTTCGACAGCATCATCTGGTGCTATATGCGACAAATGCACGCAATGGTTATGAATGCGCTGACGGCTTTGCCAAGTAGTCTAAATCGAGCTTGACCTTCCCCGGCTCAATCCGTCTAATGCGGTATTATGTCTGGCTCTGGCGGCGGCTCTGGCCGAATTAGTATCGGTGGCGGCGGCGGTGGCGGTGGAGGAGATTCTTCCACAGACTGCGCCTCGCTGATTGTTGAAACAACCTTAAATTCCCCTGTAAGCGCCGTTGTGGCTTTGTTAAAAAAGGGGGACAGGCTCACCGTGGAAATTCAAGTGGGCGGAGGCGGTGTCAATTCTCTTGTCGCCAAGCATGGCGGGCAAATCGCGGGGTCGCTTACTCCACCGAGTTTGATCACGATTCTGAACTGCATTCAAGGCGGTTTCCAATACGTCGCCATCGTTCTGAATGACGTAACTGGAGGCGTAGTCCGGGTGCGCATCCAGGCACCATAATGATTCACGTCGCCGGCGGGACTTATTTGGAGTTTTGTCGTGAACCCCATTGGTATGAACTTTTCGGGTCAGGTCTTCGGGCAAGTTTGGCCCTCAAAAAACTGGAAGTGCCGGTCAGTTTTTCAACTTTTGCTGACAAAAATCAAAAGCCGGTTCTGAACTTGAAATCGGATGGCATCAAGCTGGAAGTCATTGACACCAGCGATGCGGTGACATTCAGCTATCTTCACCCACTCTCGAAACCTAGCATTGAGCCAGACACATTCCTCCGTGGCTGCCAGCAGCGCCCGAATGTTATCAACGTCGAGGCTGATTTCGTCCTTCGGTTTGGAGTGGTCGAAGGCAGTGCCAAAGTTAAAGCAAAGATGGCGACTTACGACCCGCAAACGCCAAGTGATCCCCGACAATTTGCCGAGAATGGTTCGACTGCCGAAAGGCTCGCCGTGGTCGCCAACCGAGTTGAAGCAAAACGGCTCACCGGCCAAACTGATCTTAAATCGGCCTGCCAAGAAATTTTGAAACAGGGCGCAGAGGTGGCGGTTGTGAAATGTGGGACTGCTGGATGCGTCGTTGGCACCAAGTCTGGAATAACGCTCGTGCCTGCCTATCGGACAAAAAGGGTCTGGCCGATTGGCTCTGGCGACGTTTTCAGCGCCTTATTCGCCTACGGTTGGATGGAACTGAAACTTGATCCGGTTGCGGCGGCAACGCTCGCATCCAAGGGAACCAGTCATTATGTTGAAACACTGGATTTCCCCGACAAGGCTGTGCTTCAAAGGACAACTTTTCAAGCTCTGCGCCCGCTTCCGCCGGAACAATGCAAAAAGGTTTATCTGGCCGGTCCGTTTTTTAACCTCTCGCAGCGCTGGTTAATTGAAGAGTTCAAATACGCGCTGGAAAATGCAGGCGTTAAGTATTTTTCACCCCTCCATCATGTCGGGCGTGGTGAAGCGGATGCTGTTTACGATCCTGATATTGAAGGTTTGAAAAACTGTCCCGTGGTTCTGGCGTGCTTGGACGGACTTGACCCCGGCACAATTTACGAGGTTGGCTATGCACATAGTCTGGGAGCCAAAGTCGTTGCTTTTGTTTCAGCCGAGCGCAAGGAAGACCTCAAAATGATTGTCGGTGGCGGCAGCCAAGTCGCCAATGATTTTGCAACGGCACTTTACCTGACCGTTTGGGCGGCAACTTGCGAATGAGCGCTGGGCTGTTAATTTCTGGCGGCATGGATTCTGTCGCGCTGGCTTTTTGGAAGCGCCCACAATTTGGCTACACAGTGGACTATGGGCAACTGGCGGCAGATGGTGAAATCCGGGCGGCAACGGCGGTTTGCCAGGCTCTATCCATCCAACATCGAATTATCAAAGTGAATTGTCGTTCAATCGGATTGGGCGATATGGCTGGAACTGCGCCGTCGTCACATTCACCGGTGTCGGAATGGTGGCCGTTCCGCAATCAACTCATTATCACTCTCGCGGGGGCTGGCGCGATTGCTGATGGCGTTTCCGAACTGATGATCGGCGCGATTCGGACCGATGTGGCCCATTGTGACGGGAGGCCGGAATTTTTTAAGCGCATTAGCAGCGCGATGGAATTTCAGGAGGGAAATATCCGTGTCACCGCTCCGGCGATTCATCTGGACGGGATTGAACTCATTAAGGCATCTGCGATTCCATTTGAAATTCTGGCATGGAGTCATTCCTGCCATGTTTCAAACTATGCGTGTGGCGTTTGCCGGGGCTGCACAAAGCACGCTGAAACCATGAGCCAACTTGGTTATGGAGATTATTGAACTAAAGCCACCGCGCCCGCTGGCTAAACCACGGGCGTTGCCTGTCTTTGACTTCCAAATTTCAGGAATGCTTCCAATTCCGAAACCGTCACGGCGGAAATGGCGGCCGCTTGACCGCGTGCTGAACGCCCGCCAATCCCGTCGTGATTTCAAGACTGCCTTAACTTTGCAGCAGTTGGGAGATTTGCTCTGGCATTCTTCACGGACGCGGCGCACGGCGCGAGTGGCCGGGAATACCCTCTGGACAAGCAAACCCAGCCCTTCCGGTGGTGGATGTCATCCGGTTCAAATGCTGGTGCTTCGGGCACCGGTTCTGAAAGATAAACTCCTGCTTTATGATTCAGATCATCATGTTTTCGGCGTTCGTGAAGTGCCGAATGTCAATCTGATTGAAAAATCTTTGCGGGAGGTTGACAGGTGCCTGGAAATACACAATGGAACGGTCATTTGGTTTGTGGCTGATCTCGCCCGGTCGGGCGCAAGGTATCGAAATCCTGAAAGCCTGGCTTGGCGCGACAGCGGCGCACTTTTGGCAACCCTTGGACTTGTGGCCGAAGGCATGGGACTCGAATGCTGCGGCCTTGGCCTCCATGACATTCCAGCGATGAGACGATTTCTAAAATTGAATCAGTCTGTTATCGGCGTGGGCGGGTGCATCGTTGGTTGCTGACCAGTAAAAATCACTTCAAATAATCGAGAAACTTCAAAGTCAGGTCGTCCGCCTGTTTTGCGCCGGCCACAATCCTTTTGACAAGTTCCGGGGAGCAATCATCCAACTGCCGGAGATAACTGCCTTGGGCGCACAATTCATCAATTTTCGCGGACACAAATTCCCTCGCATACCGGTAAATGATTGCGCTGGGTTTGGTGATGGCCGGATGGTCGCCGACATTTATTTCACAAGGAGAGTCCGGGCATTTGGTGGCGTCAGTCGAATTGACCGCCAAGACCATGCCCTTTTTCTCCTTGGAAATGACAATCCAAAAATGATTGCCTCCGTCCGGGACAACCTGGAAAACAGTCCCGATTTTTGCCATTTAGCAGCCCAGAAGCAAATCGGCGACTTGAAGCTCGCGGATTTTTTGTTCGGTTTCCACGATCTCGCGCGGGGTTTTGCCGAGCGACTTCAAAATGCGTTCGGTCGGCAGCGGTTTGGAACTCTTGCCAACATCTTCATATTCTCCGAGCTTCGCGCAAAAATCATGGATTTGTTTCCAAGAATAGCTCTTGAATTTTGTATGCACGGATTCAAGGATTTTTATTTCGGCTCGCGAAAGCTCGTCCTCACCCGGATCGCCTTTCAGAGAAATCCGGTTGGTTTCCTGGTCGGCGTCGGTTATGAACTTTTCCCAAAAGGCGCGAATCGTCTGGCACTGCCCTTTTGTCAGATTGTAGATTGTGCTGAGAACCGGACCATACGGCATGGAAACCGTTCGGTCGCCGGTGATCGGGTCGCCCCATTTATCCAGTGCCGCTCTGTCCGCGAGATAGAGCATTTTGATGAACAAATAGTTTTCCATGTCCCCTTTATTGAGCTTCAAGAGGACGGCGGCAGCTTGCGTGCTTTTCTTCGGATTGAATGAAAATTTCAACATTTTAATGGCTTTTGCTGGCACAAAAGCCTTCCAAACGGTGCCTTGCGGTCGGACGATTTCATATCAGGCTCGGTTTCGTTTGTATCACGCGGCAAACGATGTGCTTTCAAGGCACACCTTCAACCGCTGCGGCTCAATATAATTTGTTCGCCTTGACAAAGCAAAGGAATTTTTGTATCCCACGGGCGAACCGCTCGCCCGTGGGATACAAAAACGGAAATCTTCAACTTTTCCCAAGAAACAAGCCGGTTTTAGCGTTACCGGCATTTCCATTGCCCTGAAATTCATTTGGCGGCGGTGGATTTTACCAGGGCGATTTCGGCGGGGGTGAGGGCGTAGAGGCGGAAAACGTGCGCGTCTATTTCTGATTCCAAGGCCGTCACCTTGGCCGCGTCGCCGGTGCGCTTGGCCGCGAGGATGCCGTCCACCAGCCCGCTCAACGCCTCTTGCTCCGCCGCGCTCGCGGCGGGGATTGGAAATGATTCAAGCGCGTCGGGCTGAACTTCAAA
>CAYPTV010000226.1:0-5740 GCA_964413505.1 uncultured Bifidobacteriaceae bacterium
ATTCAATCAGGTCGAGCGGCGCGATTTTGTCGCCGCGCGCGAGCGTGCGGGTGCGCTTTTGGATTTCACCCGGCGGAAAGGTTTTTTGCAGCAGCGCCGTGACGCTCGTCACCACCAGTGCGGAGTGCGGAGTGCGGAGTGCGGATTTATCAGAAAGGGCGACGAGCGTTTGCAGCCGGTCGCTGATGACATCGGCGTGCGGGAGCTTGCCTTCATGCGGAAGAATTTCCCAGGCGGGGAAAAACAAATTCAGAGATTCCGGTTCTGAGCCGGGAGTGGAGGTTGTCGCGCCGGCCTTTTTTGTGCTTTGAACTCCGAACCCTGAACTGGTCAGCCATGTTTCCAGGTCCTGCTGGAAACTTTCCTGTTCTTTCAGATTTCCGGTGACGACAACAACCGGCCGTTGCGGAAGAAGTCTTGAAACGAGCGCGGCAAAAAACGGTTGTGCGGATGCGCAGATTCCGGCGCAAGACAACGCTCCGCCATTCTCCAGCGTCCGCACGAGGGATTGCACGGCGGGAGCTTTTGCGATGTCAGCGAACAAACTGCCTGTCGCCGACGAGGATTCGTTTTGCGCCAAGCGCTGGAAAGTTCGCAGCCGCTTGTGACTTCGTCAAGAGGCAGATGGTTCAAGGCGGGTTTGTTTTCCAGCCGCCGGCTGTCGAAAGATCCATTTTTTCCATCGGGTTGATCGGGATTGAATTGGTTGAGCGGTCAACGACCCGCGTGAAATTAGTGGCATGATGAACGAGGAAATAGCCGAATTCTTTGCCCCAAGCGACCGTGTAAGGCGGGTCGCCCCAGCCCAAAGTGCCGGGGGCCGGCGGCGGATCACCGGGATTTGGCCCGTCAGGATTTGGCATCGGAATCTGCCCGACGATCCAGATGCGATGGCCGCTGCGCAGAGTTTTTTCAGCCTGTTGCAGAACGGGCTCGATGGCTTTGGGCGTTTGAAGCTGCTCCTTGATCAAATCGTAGCGATGAAAACGATAATCTGCGATAGGCGGAAAAGTCGTCCACTTTGCCGGGCCATTATAATAATAGGCGAATGTCAGTCCGTAATACCAGGGATGGACGACGATCAAATCGTCCGGACCGGCGTTTTTTGAAACATACGCGGCGATCAGGTCGCCGTTGGTTTGCCGCCATCGCAAAGTTGAGTATGCCGATGGAGAAATTAGCAAAGCCGCGACTGCAACAGCCAGCACGCCAAGCCGCGCGACAGGAAATGCTCGCGCGAAAACCACGTCGCAGCAAATCGTCGTGAAGCAGAACAACGGGATGTAATACCAGACCTGTGTTTGCAGGCCGGACAGTTTTATAAACACGCCAAAACCGATTGCGCCAAGCACCAGCGTCACACCGCCAAAGACCGGCAAGTCCTGTTGGTCGGGCTCATCATTCTGCCGCAGTCTTGCAAATATCCGGCTGATGCCGAAGCTCGCGGCAAGTGCCATCACCGCCACCCATACACCGAAGATTGTCCCCGCCATTTCGTGTAGGTGGCCCATTGAATCATTCAGGTTCACGCCGGGCTGCGTGACAATCCACCACGATTGCGCCTGGCGAATCGGGTTGATGTAAGGAACCAATGAAAGAGCCGGCACAAATCCAATTGCCAGAATCCACGCCGCCTTCTTTTGCTGCCGCTGCCGGAATGACGCGACCATTCCCGCGACACAAATCGCCAGCAGGAAAAAAGCGTTCTGGTAAAGCGTCTGCACGCTGATGACCGCGGCAAATCCTGCCAGCAATCCGCGCCGCAGGTTCGGCACTTCAATGAAGCGCCAGATCAACCCCATCGTCATCATGATGAACGCCATCCCGAGAGCGTAGGCGCGCATTGAATCGCCGTAATGGATCACCGTCGGGTTCAGCGCGACGATTGCCAGTGTAAACAGCGGCAATCCCTTTCCCATCATCCGGCTGGCCGCCCAAAAAGACGCCGTCAGGATCAAGCCGATGCACAGCCCGAATGTGCGCAGGCCCAGGTCTGTGTGCCAAAGCGCCATCCACGACCGCAGGACAAGCGGATAAATGATCGGGCAATGGTCGTGCAGCAGCGCGTAAAAAATCTCCTTCACCGACGGCAGCGCCGCGATGTTCACCAGGCCGACCTCGTCGCGCCAAAGACCGCCGGCGTTTGCAAGAAATACAAAGTGTAGTTGCACGACGACCGCGCTCATCAGGACGGCGGCGACCCAGGCGAGCAATCGTGAATTTTTCTGGAAGAACTTATTCATGCGCCCGCAATCTGCGGAAAACTTCCAGCCCCGCGCCCTGCATCCCGCCATATTTCACGGTGTCCGCACCCCAGCGGTATTCCACGTCCACCGGCGATGTCATGTCTGCAAGCCCCACGCGGGTGTAGTTGGTCCGGTAGGAATCCCACCAGTTAAAAATCGCCGGGTCCGAGTTCGCGCGCCGTTCCCAGATGCGGTCGTCCTCGAAGACGATAAATTCCGGCGCGGCTCCTTCAATTTCACCAATCATTTGATCCTGCATCTTCCGGGCGAACGGCTGCGGCTCCATGAGCGCGTAAGTGTAAATGTAGCCGGTCGCCGAGCGGCGGTGGGAAAGAAAATAAATTTCCGGCTCCGAACCCAGCACGGCCACGCGCGCATCCGGCGCAGAATTGTCCCGGATGTAGCCCGCGATGGCCGCCGATGCGGAAAAAGGCCGGACGCCGTAAAGCCTTGTCTCCACCTGCAATGGCGTCAGCACAAACCACACATCCGGATCTTCCAAAATCGCGACAGCCAGAGCCAATGCGAAAACCCCGACCGGCCAGTCGCCGAGCTTGGACTCTACCGCCGCGCGTTGACGCCAGAGATGTCCCGCGCCGCTCACTCCGCAACCGGCCAGCAGCGCCAGTGCCGGGAGCGTCAGCAGGAAATAATGCGGACGAAAATAAAATCCGGGGAACACCGTCGCCGTCGCCGCCACGGAGAATCCCAGCGTCCATAGCCGCAATCCGCCCAGCCGCTCATCGAGCCAGATGATTGCCAGCCCGGCCACGGGAACCAGCCACAGAAGCGGGAAATCTGAAATCGCCTCGTTGAAATGGTAGAGAAAAACGTGCGGAAGCTTGGCGAGAGGAACGATGGCAGCCGTGATGGAGGCATATTGCCGCGCATATTGAACCGTCCAGAACCAGAAATTTCCGAAAACTCCCGCCCGCCAGAGAATCAGGCAGCACAAACCAAACGGCAGAACAATCCCCGCGCCGAACGCAGCAACCAGCCGGAATTTTTGGCCGGCGGAAACTTCCCTTTTGCGAATACACGTTCCGGCAAAAGCAATCGCCGCCCACAGCGCGATGAACGCCGCGTGTTGCTTCATCAGTATCGCCGTGCCGAACAAAATTCCCGCCGCCGCAGCCATCGCAAGCCCGCTTGAACTTTGTCGCGCCCGCCACATCACGCACAGACCGGCGGTCGCAAAAAACGCGGCGAACTGCGTCGCATGACCCGCCAGCCCGAGCATCGAGGGACTCGCCGCCAGCACCGCGTAAAAAGTTGAGGCGACAATTCCCGCCGTTGCATCCAGCATCCGTTTGCCCAGCCAGAACAGCATCAACGCCGTCAGCGTCGTCACGATGATCATCCCGAAATGGATTCCCGCCGGAGTTTCGCCAAACAGAGCCATGATGCACACGTATGCCGCATAGGTTCCGGGAAACTTCATGTTGTAGGCCAGCTCGTAGGGCGGAATGCCCTGAAGCATTAGCTGCCCGGCGTAGGCATACTCGCCCTCGTCGCGCTCGATGGGGGAATTCAGCAGACGAACCCGCACGGCGGCGACCAGCACTAGCACCGCCACCATGAACCACCAGCTCCAGTGCAGTCTGGAAAATTGAAACCGCGCGGACGGCGGCGCGGCGAGTGTTTGCGTCATCCGCGTCAATTGAGCAAATCCACAGCGCGGACACAAAGAAATTTCCCAAAAATTTTCTTGCCTTCGCGCGCGCGACGGGTAGTCTGTGCGGCCTTTTAACAAAAGAATTTTATGTCACGCATCTGTGAATTGACCGGCAAACGCCCCATGAAGGGCAGCATTATCTGGCGCTCGGGTAAGTCCAAGAAATCCGGCGGCATCGGCACGCACGTCACCGCCATCACCAAGCGCAAGTTCGACGTGAACCTGCAGCGCGTGAAGGCTCTTCTGCCCAGCGGCGAGGTCCGCTACATCCGCGTCTCCGCCGCCGCCATCAAAAAAGGACTCGTCACCAAGGCGCCCCGGCGCACCTGGAAAAAGGGAGATGAAGTTAAGAAGGCGTAAGGCGAAATTAAATTTCAATTGAAGGCGAGGCCCAACAGCCTCGCCTTTTGTTTTGGCAAATGCACCAGCCAAACTGGTTAAAAGCTTGAGCAAAATGGTTCACGGCTTGTGCTCCAGCCGTTTTTGGCGAGGGTTTCTTCAATAAGGAGAAGGAATCCGGCGAGAAGGACGTTCTTCTGGCCAAAAGGACGAGCTATTTACCAAAACCGACGTTCTTTTGACGAAACCGTTGTTCTTTTAACCAAAAGAACAAGCCTTTTACAGGAAAGGTCGTTCTTTTTGTCAAAAGAACGAGCTTTTTATCGAACTGGTCGTTCTTTTGGGAAAAAGAAGGAGCTTTTTGGTGAAATGGTTGATTCTTCCTGCAATTTTTCGGAGCGCGGATTGTCCCAATCCGCAGCGCGTCTCCTGGCGAATCGCTTTGAAATTATCCGGGCCGTCTCCAGCCACCCCAATCGCTGCGAGTTGCGACAACTCGCGCTCCGAAATCAGGACGCTGTCCCGGAGTTTTGCTGATTGACAACCGCGCCGGAAAAACTATTCTCCGCATCCATTTAATTTATCCGCGAGCAGCCGCGCGTGCGGTTCTGCCTCGCCCGAGAAAGGAAGTGAGTCCCTTTGACAGAAATTAAACTAAAAAAAGGCGAACCAGTGGATCGCGCGCTGCGCCGGCTTAAGAAAAAAGTCGACCGCGAAGGCACGTTGAAAATCGTGCGCGCCCATCGCACGTTCGAGAAGCCCAGCGAAAAACGCCGCCGCAAGCAGAAGGTCGCGCGTTTCTCCGCCATGCTCACCGCGCGCTACGCGGACTTGTAATCCAAATTCGTCGGATCGTGAATCGTTAAATCGTTGCATCGTCGCGACGGTTTAACGATTCTTCGTTTTACGATTCACGATTTAACAATGTAACGATTCGCGATGTATTCCTTTTCAACCTGCTGGAATTCCCACCGTCACACCGACGGCCGCGCCATGCTGCGCGAAATCCGCGACCTCGGCTTCGACCACGCCGAATTGAGCCATGGCATTCGCGTCAGCCTCATGCCCGGAATCCTCGAAGCCGTGGACGCCGGCGAGATGAAAATCTCCAGCCTGCACAATTTCTGCCCGCTGCCGATGGGCGTCACGCACGCCGCGCCGAACCTTTATCAATTTTCCGACGAACGCCCGCGCGAACGCGAACTTGCCATCAAGCACACGCTCAAGACGTTTGAATTCGCCACGCGCGTCAAGGCGTCCGTCGTCGTGCTGCACCTCGGCAGCATCGAGATGAAAGATTACACCGGCAAACTTTCTGAAATGCTCGGGCGCGGCGAAAAAGGTTCGCCCAAATACGAAAAACTCTGCGCCGAAATCTCAAAGGTGCGCGAGGCCAAAAAAGTAAAATTCGTCGAGCGCACCAACGACACGCTCCGGAAACTCCTGCCCGAAGCCGAAAAACGCGGGCTGAAGCTCGGCT
>CAYPTV010000227.1:0-5720 GCA_964413505.1 uncultured Bifidobacteriaceae bacterium
GCTCCATGGCCGACCGCATGGCGCACGAGATCGGCAACGCCATGGTCCCGCTCTCCACGCACCAGCAGTTGCTCGTGGAAAAATACAAGGACAAGGAATTTCGAGAATCGCTCGACCACGCGCTCGCGGACGGCGTCAAGCGCGTATCGCGTCTCGTGAGCCAGATGCGGTTTCTAGCGCGCGAAGGACACATCGAGCAGGAGACGGTTTCGGTCGGCAAGCTCGTCGAGGAATCCTATCAGGAGGCGCGCAAGCATCTGAATGTGGAGAACGCGCAGTTGGAGCTTGAAGACGGCGGCAAGCCCATCGTCATCACCGGCGACCACGCCGCGTTGAAGCACGCGCTGGCGGAAATTTTCCTGAACGCGTTGCAGGCCAATCCCAAGGAGCCGAAAATCATCGTGCGGTTGAAGACCGTGGCCAACGGCGAGGGGAAGCAAAATCTGGAGATAGAGGTTCAGGACAACGGCGCCGGGTTTACCCCCGAGGCCGCCGAGAAGGTGCCGTCGCCATTTTTCACCACGCGCGCCGTGGGGTTGGGGCTGGGCCTGACCGTCAGTGAAAAAATCATCGAGACGCACGACGGCAAGCTGGAGATAGTGCCGCCGCAATCCGGCCAGCACGGCATCGTGCGCGTCCTGCTGCCGGTGGATTCGGGCATTTCCACGGCGAATTGAGTCGCGTAGGGCTCACCCATTGACGAAAGTCACTATGCCGTGAAGGGCAATGGCCGTGCCTTAATTTGATATTTTATCGGTAGATTTCGTGTTCTCCAATATCTACAGTAAAAACGGTATCTTTTGAAATATAGAACACTGCTCGCAGATTATCTTCAATCCATATTGAATAAATTGTCTTCCCAGCCCTGCCAGACAATGCATTAATCATGTGAGTTTTTAACATGGGGTCGAATGGATTTTCCTTAAAAATTTTGATGTAAATGCTCGATGCTGCCTAACTAAGTTTCGAGAGCCATTGTGCGGTAAATCCCGATTTCATAATCCCGTTATATTTCAGCGTCTCCGGCTTGGCAATCACCAATTGGCCAGATGATGAACAAATGAGCAAGACTGGCGGGCAGTCCTCTGCCCGCCGAACGCGCGGGTTGCAATGGTGGCCGTCTGCAAAGACCGGCGCGCACGGAGTGACGTGCCCTGCCAAAAAAGTAAAAGGGCGCGAAGCAAAAGCTTCGCGCCTATTGAATTGTCCCGGAACTCAGGCCCCGTTGTCGCCGATGGCCTCGACGGGGCAGCCTTCCATGGCTTCCTTGCAGCGCGCCTCTTCGTCGGGCGACGCCGGCTGTTTATAGACGAACGAGTAGCCGCCGTCGTCATTGCGCTTGAAGTTGTCCGGCGCGGTCTCGCGGCACAGGTCACAGTCAATGCACTGGTTGTCCACGTAGTATTTGCCGGCGATGTTTTCGGGGTATTTGTTTGCTGCGTCAGCCATAAAAGTTAAAGTTAATTTTAAGGCGGGAAGTATGGATTTATTCCCGCGCGGTGGCAAGCGCGATTTTGGAGCCGGGGCGGAATGCCCGGGCCCCAAAGTCAACAGCAGCCGGGGAGATGACATTTTTCCTTGGACTTTGGACTGTGGACTTTAGACTTCCGGGCCATGCAACGAGGAACCGTTCGCCGCACAAAAATCATTTCCACGCTCGGCCCCGCCACCGATTCGGCCGGGATGATCGGCAGGCTCATGGACGCGGGCGTGAACATTTTCCGCCTCAACATGTCGCACGCGCCGCACGACTGGGTGCGCCGCGTCTTCGCCGACATCCGCACGGAATCCAAAAATCGCGGCCTGCACATCGGCATCCTCATGGACACGCAAGGCCCGGCCATCCGCACCGGCGACCTCGGCGTGCCGCTTGATTTGAAGCCGGGGGAAAAGTTCACTCTGACCGTGCGCGGCGAACGCGATCTGGAGGAGCATTCCGTGGACGTGAACTACGAGAATTTCATCAACGACATCAGCGTCGGCGACGTGGTGCTGATTGACAACGGCACGATCCAGATGAAAGTCCTCGCCAAGAACGGCAACAAGGTGGAATGCGAAGTTTTGACGGAAGGCAAGCTCGGCAGCCGCCGCCACATCAACCTGCCCGGCGTCAAAGTCAGTTTGCCCGCGCTCACATCGAAAGACATCAAGGACGTGAAGCTCGGCCTGGAACTCGGCGTGGATTTCATCGCGCTCTCGTTCGTGCGCGAGGCGCGCGACCTGTTGCAATTGCGCGAAATGTTTGAGGAAGGCAAGCCGCACCCGTTCGTCATCGCCAAGATCGAAGACCAGGAGGCGATCAAAAACCTGGAAGCCATCGTCCACGAAGCCGACGGCATCATGGTCGCGCGCGGCGATCTGGGAATTGAAATCCCCTACGAGGAACTGCCCATCGTCCAGCGGCGCATCGTCAAAACCTGCTTGCGAATCGGCCGGCCCGTCATCGTCGCCACGCACATGCTCGAAAGCATGATTGAATCGCCCATGCCCACGCGCGCGGAAGTCACCGACGTGGCCAACGCCGTTTTTGAAGAGGCCGACGCCATCATGTTGAGCGGCGAGACGACCGTCGGCAAATATCCGCTCAAGTGCATCGAGGTGTTCGACAAGATTGCGACGCGCATCGAACGCAGCGGCAGCGCGCAATTTCACGACCTGGCGGAACTCACGACCGCGCGGCAGAAGCTGGTCAAAAGCGCCGTCGTCATGGCGAACGAATTGAAGGCGGCGGCGATCCTGGTTTTCACCCGGCACGGCAGCATGGCGCAATACGCGAGCTGGATGCGCCCGCATTATTCGCCGATTTACGCGATGTGCGAGAACGAGAAGGCCGCGAACGAAATGGCCTTGTGCTGGGGCGTCACGCCGTTCGTCATGGAGTTCGATTTCATCAACCCGCAGAACACCATTGAAACCGCGCTGAAAAATCTGGCCACGCAAGGCGGATTGCAAACCGGCGCGACGGTCGTCATTATCGGCGCGATTTCCGTCGGCACGGAAATCGTGGACGCGGTGCAGATGCGGACGGTGTGAACCGAATTCAAATGAAAGCGCGCCGACGGATTTCGACGGACGATTTTGATCTAGAGCGTGATTATTTCCCCAGTGCCGCCGCCGCGAGGTTTGTAATATTCAAAACCGTGTTCGGAAACAGACCGATCCAGAAAATGCCAATGATGCAAATCCAGATGGAAGCTTTTGCCGGAGACGAAAGTTGAATTGGCGACAAATCCGCCGGGTCTTTGCTCCAGTAAATCGCGCGGATGACGCCAAAATAATAGTAGAGCGAGATGATCACGCCGGCCAGTGCCGTGAAGGCGAGGCAGTAATAACCGTGGTTGCCGGTGGCTTGCGCGGCTTCGATCACCGCTTTGAGCAGCAGAAATTTTCCGAAGAAGCCCGCGAGCGGCGGAATGCCAGCGAGCGAAACCATCGCGATGGTCAGCGTGGCGGCCAGCAGCGGCGAACGCTGGTTTAAGCCGGCGAGGCCGGAAATATCTTCCGTTGCCAGATGCCGCATCACCAACGTGATTACAAAGAAACCAGCCATCACCGTGAACACATAACCGGCGAGATAATACATCAGCGCCGACTGTCCGCTCGCGCTCAACGCGGCGACGCCGAGCAACAAATATCCCGCGTGCGCGATGCTGGAATAGCCGAGCA
This sequence comes from uncultured Bifidobacteriaceae bacterium, assembly GCA_964413505.1. Taxonomy (GTDB): domain Bacteria; phylum Verrucomicrobiota; class Verrucomicrobiia; order Limisphaerales; family UBA11358; genus UBA11358. The sequence goes on from CAYPTV010000227.1 coordinate 3,667, forward strand.
GACGTTTCAGATTGCGCTGCGGAATGGCGCAGAGATTGCCGTAAAGAATGGTGATGCCGGAAATGACGATGAGCAGGTTTGCAAATTTGTGGGAATACGTGACGCTCGGCACGGCGGTGAACAGCACGCGCAGCAATAAAACAAATCCGGCAGCCTTCGAGCCGATGGCGAGAAAGGCGGTCGTCGGTGTTGGCGCGCCTTGATAAACGTCCGGCGCCCAGATTTGAAACGGAAACGCAGCGATCTTGAAACCGAGTCCAACTAGAACCAGCAACATGCCGAGCAGAAAGATTTGGCTGTCGGCAAACTGCGGCGCGACGGCGGCAAGCTTGGTGAAATTGAGTTCACCGGTCGTTCCCCAAATCAGCGCGATGCCGAACACCATGAACGACGAGGACAGTGCGCCGAGAATCAGATATTTCACACCCGCTTCGAGCGACTGGAGTTTGCCGCGCTGGAAACTGACGAGAACGTAAAACGTGATCGTGATGAGTTCGATGGAGACGAACAGCATCGTAAAGTCATTGGACGACGCGGCAAACAACATGCCGGCGAGTGCGAAGAGAATGAGCGAGTAGTATTCTGCAACGCTGCCCTCAGCGAGTTTGTCGGAAAATTCTGCGGCCATGAAAAGCACCAGAATAGCGGCGACGATGAATATTTGTTTGAAAAAGAGGGACAGTGCGTCGTTGACGAACATGCCGCCGAAAGCGGTGCCGAACTGACCGCAACTACCATTGCCGCTCAAGCTCGTGACCAGCAAAACGCCCAGCGCGACGATGGCGGCGTAACCGATGAAACGACGGCGCTCGGCGGGCACAAACAGATCCGCCAGCATCAGCACCAAGCCGAGGCCGATCACCGAAATTTCCAACATTATCAGGGAGGAATTCATTTGTTTTGCGCAACAAAATTGACTGAGGGCGAACTCGTCGCGCTGGCCGCAACCACGTTGCCAGTTGCCATGGCGACAATTTTCTGCGCGTCAGGATTGATTTTTTCCGTGAGCAGCTTCGGCAGGAAGCCAAATACGAGCAAGCTCACGAGCAGTAGCGCGTAAGGCAGTTTGCGCCAGGCGTTCGAGGCGTCGGCAAGTGAATTCCATTTTTCCGGCAGCGGGCCGTGGAGAATGTTGCGGATGGCGCGCGTCATATAAACGCCGCCGATGACCAGCGCGCCCCACAACGCGATGACCGTCACGGTCGGAAAAGTTTTCCACGCGCCGAAGAATACCGTGGCTTCGCCGACAAAATTCGCAAAACCGGGCAGACCGCAACCGGCCATCGCCGCCATCAACAGCGCGGTGCCGATGAAGGGCAGCTTGCGGCAGAGTCCGCCGAGTTCGCTGATTTGCAGCGTGCCGGTCTGTTTGTAAATGTAGCCGCTCAACGCGAACGTCAGCGCCGCGAGGAAACCGTGCGCGACCATGATCAATACCGCGCCGGTCACGCCGATGAGGTTCAGGCTGGCGATGCCGAGGAAAATGAAACCCATGTGCGCCACGCTGGAATTGCCGACGAGCAGGTTCAAATCTTTTTGGCGCATGGCGACCCAGCCGACATACAAGATGTTGCCGACGCAGAGCCACGCGATGACGTGCGCCCAACTTTGCGCGGCCTGCGGCAACAGCGGCAGCGCGATGCGGATCAAACCGTAGAGACCGAATTTCTTCAGCACGCCGGCGTGAAGCATGGCGGTGGGCGACGGCGCCACGCCGTAGCCGAGCGGTGCCCAGGAATGAAACGGCCAGAGCGATACCAGGATGCCAAAGCCGAACAGCAGCAGCGGGAAGATGAAATTCTGCGCGTTGACCGCGAGCGGATTCGTCTTGGCGTGCTCGATGATCTTTGGAATGTCAAAAGTGTTCGCGCCGGATTGCAGATAGAGCGCGATAAGGCCGATGAGCGCGATGAGCGCGCCGATGCTCAAGTAAAGCGTGATCTGGAACGTCGCGTAGTTTTTCTTTTCACCGCGACCCCAGACGCCAATCATGATGAAGGTCGGCACCAGCGCGAGTTCGTGCAGGAAATAAAAGAAGAACAAATCCAGCGACG
>CAYPTV010000228.1:0-5707 GCA_964413505.1 uncultured Bifidobacteriaceae bacterium
TGCTCGTGCTGGACGAGCCGACGAGCGGCCTCGACCCGATTGTCCGCCGCGAATTCATTGAGACCGTCATCGGCGCGTATCAATCCAGCGATCCCGGCCGCCGCACCGTGTTCGTCTCCACGCACCTGATCTCCGAGTTCGAGGGCTTGATTGACGAATTCACCATCATCGAGCAGGGCCGCGAACTGCTGACCATGGAAGCCGACGCCGCGCGCGACCGTTTCCGCAAAATCCGCGCCCGCTTTGCGGAAATGCCAAAGCTCAACCTGACCGGCGCGTTGAGCGTGAAGACCAGCGGACGCGAGCTGGAAATTCTTGCCAACGGCAACAGCGAACAACTGCTGGCGGAATTGAAAACTCATTCGCCCGAGGAACTGCGCTGCGAATCTCTTTCACTGGAGGAAATTTTCGTGGCCTCGGACATCTTGAAAAAGGCGAAAGGTTGAACATGACAGGCAAAATAATCGGTTTATTGATCCTCACCTCACCCCGGCCCTCTCCCCTCCCTCCGAGGGAGCGGAGAGGGAGAAGCGCTCGCCGCATCTTGGCAGATTCACGGCTGTCTTCTGTTCGACAACCATTCAAATGTTCGAGGACGGACAACGGCTGTTCCCTCTCCCGGCGGGAGAGGGTCAGGGTGAGGGAGAACGGCGCGGCTTGCTCGCAGGCGGCAAACTATTTTCAATCCAGCCTATGAACCCGCTTCTCAAAAAAGAAATCCGCCTGGTGTTGCCAAGTTTTCTGGCTGTCTTGCTGCTGGAATCGGTGCAACCATGGTTTTGGACGGAGCCAGACAATGCTTTTGAATCCGCCCCATTTATTTTTTTCTTCGGCATTATCATTCTTGCCGTCGGTTCGTTCGGCAGGGAATTTAGTTTGGTAACATTCCAATCTTTGCTCTCTCAACCGATTGACCGCCGACAACTCTGGCGAACTAAAATCACGGTCTTGATTTTTGCCACCGCCTTGATTTTATTCGCTTATTTTGCAAGCTGCGATTTACGGTTGCATTCGGCGCTCATGGAAGCCGATTCGGTATGGCATTATAACCGAGAAATCATCGGAAATGATTTTAACAATTCCATGTTTGCCAGCGGCGCAGCGATGCTTGTCGCGTTGGCGGGCGGACTGTGGACAACGCTTTTGCTCCGGCAGATTGCCGCTGCATTTTGGATCACATTTCTGGTTCCTGCCGGACTGTTGATGTTGATTATGTTTTTCATGTCGCAATTCTTCAAATCCACCTCCGATACCGTTGTCATGGTTGTGCTTTACGGCGCGGCCATCGTTTATAGCGTTTCAGGATTCTGGATGGCGCACCGTTTATTTCAAAAGGCGCAGGATGCGGCGTGGACTGGCGGAATCATTTCGTTTTCGACATGGCGCTATTTTGAGAGCGGTTCCCAGTCATCAGTTTCCACGCGACACCGGAAACCTGTCGCTGCACTTGTCAGAAAGGAGTTTCAACTGCAAAGCATCAGCCTGTTTTGCGCGGCGGCGCTGCTGGTGCTGCACATCGCGGTCATCGTGATGCGAAAAGTTCACGGCAGCTTCGAGCGGAATTCCGTGGGTGAAACCGTCTCGGAATTTTATTGGGCGATATGGCTTGTTATGCCGTTGATCATCGGCTGCACGGTGGTGGCCGAGGAGCGAAGGCTTGGCGTGATGGAAGAACAATTTTGTCTGCCAACCTCCCGGCGACTTCAATTCGCCCTCAAATTTTTACCGACGATTCTATTTGGAACATTGCTGGGCGGCTTCATGCCGCTGCTGTTGGAAAGAACGGCTGCATTCTTCGGCGTGCCAAATCCTGATTTCCATTTCACTGATGAAGATTTCATTCCAAACATCGCCATCATAGGACTCGCGCTGGGATTATCCTTGGCGGGCTTCTTTGCCTCGACCCTCTCGAAAAATTTTCTCCAGGCTCTGGGTGCATCCGTTGTGACCATCATCGGCTGCTGTCTGTTCACCTCGTTTGCCCGTCATTTATATTTTTTATATTTATTCAGACCCTTTACTTGGAACCCCGTCGAAACGATCTTCATTGCGATTTTGACTGCGCTCGTGACAGCGCCTCTGCTGTCTTACGGCAATTTCAAGTATTTTCAGGAGCGCAGGCGGATGTGTCGGCGAAATGTTTGGGGACTGACCGGCGCAATCCTGTTCATCTTCATTTTAAGCGCTACAATTTTCAACCGTGCTTGGGAAGCTTTTGAACCGGCGGAACCCGCGCATGGCCCGGCATTATTTTCGCTGACGAATCCGCCGGTCATGCGGACTGAAGGCTACGATGAAAATCTGCTGGTGCAGCTGCCCGATGGTCGTGTTTGGTTTGATTACCTGAATAATCGCGGGAACAGGCTTCAAGAAAAACCGTGGAATGCATGGTTGCGGCAAACACTAAATCCACTGCCAAAGAGTGCCGGACCGCAACGATTCCTATCCGGATCGAATTGGGTCTCGGCCATCGTCGGCCATGTGGATGAAGGGATTGCGACTTCAGGTTCTCAAAAATATACCCAGGTTCTCGGCTATTTAGACTCGGTGGGCATACAATCCGACGGCACTCTGTGGATTTCCGGCAAGTCGGATCAAAATGTCTGGACGGCGGACAAGCTGACCCGATTTGGCGACGAAACCAACTGGCAGCAGGTTTCCCGCCTGTCTTTAAACTGGGTTGTGCTGTTGAAAAAAGATGGAACACTGTGGCGATGGGGAACCAACCGTTTGGATTGGCGCGATTGGCCGCAAGATTGGCCGGGACTGCGCGCCTTCCAACCTTATCAAATCGGCACCAATACTGACTGGAGCGAACTAAATCGCAGTCTCGCTAGAAAAACCGACGGAAGTGTCTGGACCGTTCTGGCAAATGATAGAACCAGAAAACATGGACTTGTCCGTGAAACCAATTATGACCAGATCGTTACCCAAAGATTTTCTAAGACACCGTATGGAAATGAAGGGACTTACATCCGCAACGATGGGACTCTATGGTTCTACAATGAACGTTACGTTCCCATTTCCGGTCAGGGTAATCTGCATCAATTTGAAACGCTGCAATGTGGCCGAGATACAAACTGGGTTTCCTCGGCTGCAACTTGGAATTTTTTGGTCGCCCTCAAGTCCGACGGCACACTTTGGAAATGGGATAATCTTAACGGTTACGGTCGTTTCTCCGAGCATTCCATAGCGCCCCCGCCCCCAACCCGGCTGGGAATCCATGACGACTGGGTTGCCATCACCGGTGTTGAAGACGGTGTAGTGTCACTCGCTGCGGACGGCAGCCTGTGGTTTTGGCCGGAACAGAACTATTACTATAAACAACCCTTGATGAAACTTCCCAAGCAGCCGGAATTTCTCGGCAACATTTTCGCCAAGCCGGATTGACTGCCTCAAACTGTCTCTTTTTGAGCACCGGCAAAACCCGGAACAGCCTAAACCCGGGTTTTTAGTCAATTTTAAGTGAATTTTGGCCGTCCGACGCCGTTCCCGACCAATTTGCCCCCTTTCCCGGTCATCCGAGGCGCTTCCCGTATCGTCCGCCCCTTTTCCCGGTCAAATTTCCCCCGTTCCCGCTCATCCGCCCCCTTTCCCGATGAATTTCCCCCCGTTCCCGACCTGTCTTCCCCCGCTCCCGGTCGTCCGCCCCCGCTCCCGCATCGTCCGACGCACTTCCCGTCCTGTTTTCCCCCGTTCCCGGCCAAATTCCCCCCTTTCCCGGTCGATCTTCCCCCGTTCCCGTTCATCCGCCCCCTTTCCCGCATGGTTCTCCCCCGCTCCCGGTTCGTCCGCCCCCGTTCCCGCATCGTCCGTCACGGTTCCCGAAAGCTCCGTCGGCGTTCCCGCCGGCATTGATTTCCTTCCCGAACCGGATGTCGCCACCGCCGCAGGGATGCCCACCTTCCCATCTTGGTGGACGGCCAATGCCGGCAAAATCGGATGCGCTGTCTGATTCTGATTTCAAAACGCGGCGGGCAGTTCCAAGGCCGTTTCGGCGATGGAGACCGGCTCCAGCGTCATCGGCTCGTCATGGGCCAGATAACTTTCGCAGACGCGGAAGAAATCGGCGGTGGTGTTGACGCGCCGGATGTCGTGCAGGAATTTTTCACCGACGCCCTCGCCGATGAAGTTCATGAATTTCTTCATGCGCATCACCTGGGACGATTCCTTCACGCCGGGCGTGATTTCGTTTTCCCAAAGTTCGCGGACGTAGGCCAGCACGTCGCGCCCGGTCGGCAGTTTGATTTTCTCACCGCGAAACTGCGCGCGGATCTGGTCGAAGAGCCAGGGGTTGCGGATGGCGCCGCGCCCGATCATCTGGCCGCGCACGCCCGTCTCCGCGATGAGCGTCTGCGCCTGCGGCGCGCCATGGACGTTGCCGTTGGCAAAAACCGGGCAACGCAATTCGCGCGCCGCCTGCGCAATTAAATCGTAACGCACGCCGGGCCGATACATCTGCTTCACCGTGCGCGCGTGGACCGTCAAGAGGTCAATCGGGTGTTTCGCGAACAACTTGAGCAGCGCGTCGAATTCACCCGGCGATTCAAACCCGATGCGCGTCTTGACGGTGAAGGGAATCGTCACGGCGTCGCGCAGTGCGCCGAGGATGGCGTCAATCTTCTGCGGCTCGCGCAGCAATCCGCCGCCGGCGCACTTGCGATAGACGATGGGCGCGGGGCAGCCGAGGTTCAGGTCAATGGCGGCGACAGGATATTTTTGCAGCAGCCTGGCGTTGCGGACGAGGGCGGGGATGTCGTTGCCGATGAGCTGCGCGATGACGGGCCGGCCTGTGGGGTTTTTGGTGATGGAATCGAGAATCCACTTTTCCGGCCTGGAATCGCCATGGACGCGGAAGTATTCGGTCCAGTAAACATCCGGCCCGCCGTGGCGCGCGATGACGCGCATGAATTGCAGCGTGGTCACGTCCTGCATCGGCGCGAGCGCGAGCACGGGCCTTCGCTCGGAAGCTTCGGCCCCGCAAGCGGGCGCGGGAGAGCGGAGCAGTTGCAAAAATGTTTCGGACGGAGTCACGCGGCGCATAGTTAAGCGAGTTGAGCCGCCAAACGCGAACAATTCATTCTCATCCTCCTGCCCATCCTCATCGGCGTTTGGATTTTTGAGAATGAGGAGGAGGATGACGATGAGGAGGAATATGCGGGTGCGAATAATTCTTGCGTTTGAGCGTGCGGCCCGCAATTTATCGGCTCAAACATGAGCCAAAAGATTTTTATCGGCACGGACAGCGGCGCGACCACGACCAAATTCTCCGCTGTGATGGAAGACGGCGAGGCGGTGAACACGAAGGTGTTTCAGTTGCCGACCGACGCGAAAAACGGACGCGCCTCGGTCATCAGCGGCTGGATTGCGGGCATCACGGAATTTCTCGCGCAGAATCATTTGCAATGGTCGCAGGTGGCGGGGGTCGGTCTGGCGATACCCGGGCCATACGAACGTTATGGCGTGCTCGGCAAGCCGGCGAACCTGCCGGCTGCGTTCGCCGGGTGGAATGTCCACGCCGATTACAGCGCGGCGCTCGCCGCCCAGGCCGGGAGGCCGGTGCCGTTGAGCATGAGCAACGACGGTCATTGCGGCGGCGTGGCCGAGGCGCGGATTGCGCGGGGCGGCAGCAAGCTTACTGTGTTGATGCTGATGCCCGGCTCCGGCCTCGGCAGCGCGTTCGTGGGGCAGGACGGATTGCCGCTCA
>CAYPTV010000229.1:0-5669 GCA_964413505.1 uncultured Bifidobacteriaceae bacterium
GGGACATAAATGCGCCGGAGTCCTTCGGCCTTCAAGCCCTCTTCCGGATCCGGCGGGGCGCCATCAAATGACTGGACGCCCGCTCCAAAAAAATCACCGCGGCAGTAACTTTCAGGATTTCCTGAAAGAGTATGGTATTTTGAAGGAAGTCAAGGCGCGCGCCTTGAAACAATCCGTAAATCTGAAGAGGATTTAGCCCGATTCAGGTGCATGAACTTGTGATTACATTTTATTCTCAGAGAACGAGTTACAAATCTTCTCAAAAAGGGAAAAAGGTGTTTAACCAATTCGCTTTTCCATGCTTGACCGCTCACGCTAATGGGCGACCCCGTTATGATTTCTTTATGCCGGAAATTTTCCCGGGGAATTGAATCTCTTGCCAAAACGCGGCGCGCGATGAAGGATTCACGCGCCTTTTGATTCAGGCCTGATTGGTTCATGCGAAAAATCTTGTCGGATTTTGCCACGGGCTGTGACTTATGAATATAGAACCCAACATGGATGATGCCGAACTATTGCGGGAGTTTGTGGAAAGCCGGTCCGAAAAAGCCTTTGCCGGGCTGGTGGCACGCCACATCAATCTGGTCCATTCCACCGCTCTACGTATGGTTCAGGATGCCGCTCTCGCCAAGGATGTCGCCCAGATGGTTTTCATCCAGTTGGCCCGCAAAGCGCCGCTCATCCGGTCGGGCCATGCGTTGCCAGGCTGGCTTTATCGAGTTACCCGTTGTCAGGCGGCCAACTACTTGCGTGACGACCGCGTCCGCCGTCAACGCGAAATCGAGGCGATGAATATGACACTTAATGATGCCGAATCTTCCGTGGCGTGGGAGTCCATTTCTCCCCATCTCGAGGAAGCCATGAGCACATTGAGCCCCGCCGACCAGAATGCCGTGGTGCTGCGCTTTTTTCAGGGCCGAAGCTGGCGGGATGTCGGCGGCGCGCTGGCGTTGAACGAGGACACCGCGCAAAAGCGCGTCAGCCGCGCGGTTGAAAAACTCCGCTCCTATTTCGTCCGTCGTGGGATTGGCATCTCCACCTCTTTGGTAGTGTCGGTTATTGCCGCCAATGCTGTCCAAGCCGCGCCAGCGGGCCTGGCTTCAAACGTCGCCGCTGGTTCGCTGGCCGGGGCGGGCTCTTTCAGTCTGTTATCAACCATGATCAAAACCATCCTTATGAAGAAAACCACCTGTGCTGTATTGGCAGCGGCCTTGACCGCCGCCATCACTATTCCCATCGTCATGGCTCATGCCAATGGCCCATCGGATGCACCAGTCACGGAGGCTGACCTCCAATCGGGATTGGTTCTGCATTACACCTTCGATAAAGCACCCGTGGCTGGCAAAGTCGCCGATGCCAGCGGTGCCGGCAATGATGGCTGGGTCACGGGCGCGCAATGGGAAATGGATTCCCAGCGCGGCGGTGTGTTTCATTTTTCGCCGCCCGGCCAGTATATCCGCGTTCCCAATAACGATTCATTAAACCCATCCAATATCACCCTTGCGGCGTGGATTAAAACCAGCAATCAGGGAGAAACGTGGCGACGTATTTTTGACAAGAGTTGGACCGACGGTTTTGCACTCAGCATTGTCGGCGGTCACAAGCCCGGATTTACCGGCGACGCGGAAATGGAAATTGAGAAAACTCATGTGGCCCACAGCAACCACCCTGTGGCTGACGGCAAGTGGCATCATGTGGCTGTGACTTATAATGGAGCGGAAGAACTTTTCTATGTTGATGGCGTGCCTCAAACACGAACATCATGGTGGCAGGGAAGAGTGCCTTCAAATTCCCACGACTTAACCATCGGAATAAATCTGGTTGATCCCAATCCGGCATATAATGAAGTCGGCGCTTCTTTCGACGGCCTGATTGGCGAGCCGATGATTTACAATCGCGCTCTTTCGACGAACGAAATCAAATTCTTGTTTGAGTCACAGCGGAAGTGATCAACGCGCATGGTCAAACCCCCTTGGAAGTTTATGCCGGCCGGAAAAAACAGGGGGTTTACCCTCATCGAATTGCTGGTCGTCATCGCCATCATCGCAATTTTAGCGGCGATGTTGTTGCCAGCGCTTGAAGGCGCAAAATTGCGGGCGCAACGCACGCAGTGTTTGAGCAATCTGCGGCAATTACAGACTGCTTGGTTGATGTATTGCAGCGATTGCAATGACGGCCTCCCTGACAATCCAAAATTGCCCGCTGCCAATGGCGATCCTGCATGGGTATATGGCAACGTAAGCGTGTCATCGGATGCTACGAACCTTGATCTTGTCAGGGCTGGTCAGATTTACAGTTATAGTGGAAGCGTCGGCATTTATAATTGCCCCGCTCTATATGATCTCCCGGACAACCGTCAGTCACCTCCGATTACATATCGAGTGCGTTCCTATTCGATGAATTGTTATATGAATGGCCAGGATATTGGCAGTTCGCACGGAGGCCTGCCTGCGGGGCTTTATCAGGTCAATACAAAATTAACCGGTATCAGGACGCCGGAGCCATCCTCGGCCATGATTTTTCTCGAGGAGGGGCCGTTCTCAATCGATGATGGTGATTTCGGTTTCTCTCCGAGTGGTCTTCCCGGCTATGGTCCGGTAAATCAATGGTATAACATTCCTACCACGGTGCATCGAGGCTCGAACTTTACTTTTGCGGATGGACATGTTGAGTTCCATCATTGGGTCGATTCGGAGACCTATGGAATTAAAACGGTAAATTACATAGATTCAAGCTCGGACCAGGCAGATCTTCGGTGGATTCAAAATGCCCTTGCAACATATTAACGTTTAAGAACTATGTTCAAACTAAAACTGGCTTCAATTGCTTTTGCCGCTGTGCTGCCTTTCGTGACGATTGCATCCGCCTACACCCCGCCGGCATCGCCGAACGCGACGTTCAACTTCAATCCCGGCTGGAAATTCATCCGCGATGACGTGACCAACGCCGAACAGGTCGCGTTCGACGACTCGAAGTGGAGCGACGTGAGCGCGCCGCACACTTACAACGACGTGGATTCCTATGCCGTAATCATCAGCCACAGCGGCGGCGACCGTGGAGCCTGGTCTGGCATCACCTGGTATCGCAAGCATTTCAAACTGCCGGCGGGTGCAAAGGACGGGAAAGTTTTTCTGGAGTTTGAAGGTCTGAAACAGGCGGGCCGCTTTTGGGTGAACGGGAAATATGTTGGCAAATATGAAAATGGCGTCACACCCTGCGGCCTTGATTTGACGGGCTTCGTGAGTTTCGGCGACGCGGAAAACGTCATCGCCGTGAAAGTGGACAACAGCAGCGATTACAAGGAGGAGGCGACCGGCACGACCTACCAGTGGATGACGCGCGATTTTGATCCCAATTACGGAGGGCTGAACCATGACATCTGGCTGCATCTGACCGGCAAGGTCTATCAGACGCTGCCGCTCTACGAAAATCTCAAGACGACGGGTATTTACATTTATCCCTCGGTTTTGACATCAAGGGCCGCGCCTGTGACGTGAATATCGAGTCGCAGGTTCGCAATGAATCCGGCGACCAGCAATCCATCACGCTATCGGCGGTGGTCGTGGATGCGGATGGCAAAGTCTGCGCGAAATTTGGGGGCGACACGTCGGATTTGGTGGCCGGCGAGACGGAAACTTTCAAGGCTGGCGGCAAATTGGCGGACGCAAAATTCTGGAGCGACGAAAATCCTTATCTTTACGATGTCTTCACCATTCTCACCGTGAACGACAAGGTGGTGGATGTGCAGAAAACCCGGACTGGCTTCCGCAAGGCGGAATTCAAGGGCGGCGTCGGCACCGGCGGCGTTTATATCAACGACAAATTTGTCTGGCTCACCGGTTACGCGCAACGTTCAGCGGACAGTTGGGCCGGTTTGGGCCAGGCGTATCCCGATTGGATGCACGACTACAACGCGAAACTCATCCGCAGCACGCACGCCAATTACATCCGCTGGATGCACATCTCGCCGCAGGCGGTGGATGTGCGCGCCTTCGACAAGGCCGGCATCTTCGAACTCTGTCCCGCAGGCGACAAGGAACAGGACCCCATGCTCCCGCAGCCCGGCCGCGCCCCGGTTCCTCGCCAGTGGGATCAACGAGTCGAAGTAATGCGCGATTCGCTCATCTATTTTCGCAACAGCCCGAGCATTTTGTTTTGGGAAGCGGGCGGCACCGTCATTACAGCCGATCACATGCGCCAGATGGTGGCCTTGCGCAAAGAATTTGACCCTAATGGCGGTCGCGTCACCGGTTCCCGCGGCAATGACCGGGTGGATCTGAACACCGCCGTGACCCCGATTGCTGAATATTACGGTGTAATGATGGCCCAGGACCCGCGCTCAGACGCCCTGACCAACCCTACCGATATGTTCCGCGCCTACAGCATCGAGCGCCGGGACCGGGCGCCGTTCATCGAGACGGAAGATTTTCGTGATGAGGCCGCCCGCCGGTTCTGGGATGACTATTCGCCGCCGTTCTTTGGGTTCAAGCCAGGACCCAATGACACCTGGCATTGGAATTCGGAGACGTTCTGCCTCGCCGCCGCCGTGCGGTATCATGATTATTTCAGCAACATCATCACCAATGCAGACCCGGCGCATTCCAAATGGTCGGCCTACGCCTCGATTTACTGGTCGGACGCCAACGCGGATGGACGCCAGGACAGCAGCGAAGTCGCGCGCGTCAGCGGCAAGGTGGATTCCGTGCGTCTGCCCAAGCAGGCATACTACGTCTATCGCGTGATGCAAAGTGCCACGCCGGACATCCACATCATCGGCCACTGGACTTATCCGACGAACACGGTGAAGACGATTTACGTCGCAGCCAATCATTGCGACTCGGTCGAGCTTTTTGTGAATGGCAAATCAATCGGCGCGGCGACCGAGACGATTGATTTTGTGGACACGTTCAGTGGCGAAAACAAGGACCAGGGCGAAACCGGCTACATATACGCATTCCCAAATGTGAAATTCGCGCCTGGAAATATTTCCGCTGTGGCCAAAGCGCAGGATAAAATTGTTGCGCAAGATGAAATTGCAACTGCGGGCGAGGCAAAGGCCATCAAACTCACACCGCACACCGGTCCAGACGGTTTGCAGGCGGACGGCTCGGACGTGGCGTTCTTCGACGTGGAGGTTGTGGACGCGCAAGGCCGGCGCTGCCCGACCGACGAGGCGCGCGTGGATTTCAAGGTGGACGGCCCGGCCATCTGGCGTGGCGGCTACAACAGCGGCAAGACCAATTCAGTCAACAATCTTTATCTTGATACCGAGTGCGGCATCAACCGCGTCGCCATCCGTTCGACACTGACGCCCGGCACAATTACGCTGATGGCTACCCGAGACGGGCTTGAGCCGGCCATTGTGCAGATTGAATCAAAGCCGGTGGACATCGCGGGCGGATTCCCACAGACTCAAGGTTCGTGCGCTAGCCCCTAATTTTACAGCGGCTTCCCGTTGTCGGACGCCCGCTAAGAATCGTTTCTTCTTGAGGTGTTCGCCCAAGGTCGTAGGCTCCTTGGCGATTGGGAAACTCCGTGTCCAAACCGGTGCAATATCCTTGCGAACGACGGTTATTGTGCGGTCGCAAAAAGGCTACATCGCGCACGGCATCTGCTTGGTCAGTTCAAAATTGGGGAAGGCAAAATATCCGCCCACCGTGCCCACGCCC
>CAYPTV010000230.1:0-5661 GCA_964413505.1 uncultured Bifidobacteriaceae bacterium
CGGCCACGCGAACATCAGCACCACGGAAATTTACACGCACGTCACCGGCAACCGGCTGCGGGACATCCACCGGAAATTCCATCCGCGGCCGTAAGGTGCCACAGATGGGCGCGCACCGCGCGATTGCGCTTGAGCAAAAAGCGGCGGGGGATCGGTTTGATAAATTAAGTCTCAAGTATTTGTTCACCGATCCGATAGAGAAGATGGGGTGTCATTTTTGCCGTGCCAATGCGGGCCAAAAATATGCCCCGAAGTGATGAACAATGAAAATTATCGCTTTTCTGCATCAAAATATTGTTTCAGCATCCCAAATCGCATGAATTATTCAGAGTCCCATCCACAATCATGCTGTGTCTCGCGAAGGCGCAGTCAAAAAATAATCCTGGCTGCCTGCGCGCTGGCGCTGGCTTGTTTCGCGGCACCGGCTGCGGATGTTGCCCTGACAAATGCCTCCCCGGGCGAAGCCGCCGCGCCCAGCGCCGGCCTGGCGAGCCTGTCCGGCCTGTCTCTCGAACAGTTGATGGACGTGAAGGTTACGATTCTCGGCCCGTCGGAAACGGTGTCGCGGACGCCGGCGGCGGTGTCGGTGGTGACAGCGGATGACATCAAGCGTTCGGGTGCGCGGAACATTCCCGAGGCGCTGCGGCTGGTGCCGGGAATGGATGTCGCCCAGATTGACTCGAGCGAATGGGCGGTGAGCGCGCGCGGTTTCAACGACCAGTCCGCGAACAAGCTGCTGGTGATGGAGGATGGGCGGAGCATTTACACGCCTGTGTTCTCCGGCGTGTTTTGGGACGTGCAGGACACGATGATGGAGGACATTGACCACATTGAAGTCGTGCGCGGGCCAGGCGCTACGCTCTGGGGCGCGAACGCGGTGAACGGGGTCATCAACGTCATCACCAAGAGCGCCGCGGACACGCAGGGCTGGCTCGTTTCTGGCGGCGGCGGCTCGATGGAACAGGGATTTGCCGACGCGCGTTACGGCGGGAAAATCGGCGACAACGCCAGCTACCGCGTTTATGGAACCTATTCGGATCACGCGGGCGCCGTTTTGCCGGACGGAAATGAAGCCACCAATTCCTGGCAGATGGCGCGCGGCGGCTTTCGGGTGGACTGGGACGCCACCGGGGAAAATGCGATCACGCTTCAGGGCGACGGTTACGACGGCTGGATCCGCCAGGTGCTCACGGATTTATACAGTCCGCTTCCGCCGACATACACCGAATCCATTCCCGACGACTGGCAAGTGCATGGTGCCGACGTGCTGGGCCACTGGACGCACACGTTTTCCGACACGTCGGATCTGAAGATCCAAGCGTATTACGATTACACGGGCCGCAAGGCGGCCATTTTCGATGAGGAGCGCCACACATTCGACTTGAGCCTGCAACACGAGTTTGCCGTGGGCGAACGCAACAAGGTGGTCTGGGGACTGGGCTACAACGTCACCGCCGACACGGAAAAAAACAATCCCATCATTTCATTTAATCCCGACGCCGAGACGGAAAATTTATACAACGGGTTTCTTCAGGATGAAATTGCGCTGGTCAAGGACCGGTTGAGTTTAACGGTCGGCTCGAAAGTGGAGCACAACGACTACACCGGGATTGAATATGAACCGGGCGGCCGCCTGCTTTGGACGCCGTGGGCGGATTCCGGCACCCGCGCGCTGTCGAGCCAGACTTTCTGGGCCTCGGTTTCCCGCGCCGTGCGCACTCCCTCGCGCTCGGAGGAGTCTTTTGCGTCAACAATTGGCACCGGACAACCCTATCCGGAGGCATCCTACGGCACAGCGGGTTTTGAATCTGAAAAGCTCATGGCCTATGAGCTGGGTTACCGGGTGCAGCCGTTTGAAAAACTCTCGTTCGATCTGGCGGCCTACTACAACGTTTATGACGACTTGCGCAGCGTGCAGGTAGTTTCCCTGCCGTCACTCCCGCAGCCCGAGCTGGTCACCGCCAATGGCAACAATTTGTATGGGCACACCTATGGCACGGAGATTTCGGCAACCTGGAAGGCGGCGGATTGGTGGCGGTTGCAGCCCAGTTACACCTATCTGCACATGGACTTGCAGGCCCATCCGGCGGGTCTCGTGCCTGACTATGGCCCGGATATCGCGGCGCAAATTGATGGCTCCAATCCCAAAAACCAGTTTTCCATCCGGTCCTCCATGGATTTGCCGCAGGGGGTGACGTTCGACACCACGCTGCGATATGTGGACAATTTGTCCTCCTTTCAAATGGACGGCTACTTCGAACTCGACGCCCGTCTAGGCTGGCGCATTGACAAGCATTGGGAGTTGGCTATCGTGGGGCTGAATCTTTTGCATGACCAACACTCGGAGTTCGCCACGACCGAGGTCAACACGCAGGCCACGCAAATACCCCGCAGCATCTACGGAGAAATAACATGGCAGTTTTAATGACGTGGTCGTTTTAAGCCGTATTCGTCCATGAATTGCATCGCCCGACGCTCCCGGCGGCAGTTCGCAACAAGCCTGGCCCTGGCAGGCTTGATGGCGGCGTTTTGCCTTTGCGCGACGGCGCAGGAAACCCGGCCTTCGGAATACCAGGTCAAAGCCGCATTTCTGCTCAATTTCGGGAAATTTATCGAGTGGCCAACCAACGCCTTTGCCGGCACCAATGCGCCGCTGGTCATCGGCGTGTTTGGCAACGATCCCTTTCACGGTGATTTGGAGGGTGTTGCGGCCGGTCAAAACATCAACGGCCACCCGGTCATCGTCCGGCAAATCAGGGCGCTGCCGGATTTGAAGGCCTGCCACATCCTGTTCATTGCCGCCTCGGAAAAAACGCGGGAACGCGAGCTGCTGAATGCCGTAGAGGGCACCGGCGTGCTGACGGTGAGCGAGACGGATGATTTCATTCGAGCTGGCGGCATGATCAACTTCATCATTGAGGACAGCCAGGTTCATTTCCAGATCAACAACAACGCCGCCCGGACCGCCGGGTTGAGCATCAGCTCCAAACTGATTAAACTGGCCCGGCCCGGTTAGAACCCGCGCCGCCAAAAAAACATTTGCGCACCTTTTCGATCAAACAAAAGTTGATGCTGATCACCATGGCCAGCAGCACCGTCGCGCTGGTGCTGGTCGCGGTGGCGTTTCTGTTCTACGAAAATATGACCTTCCGACAGATGATGGTGGAAGACCTGTCCACGGAGGCCAAAATCATCGGCAATGAAAGCACCGCCGCGCTCACCTACGACGACCAGTCCGGGGCGGCGGAAATCCTGGGCGCGCTGGCTGGCAGACAGCACATTGCCGCCGCGTGCCTTTACACGGGAACCAATATTTTCGCGGCGCCATTTCTGCGGGACAAGACCCATTCCCAACTGGTGCCACCGCATCCCGAACCGCCGGGCTGGAGTATTGCCGGCGGTTACCTGGCCCTGACCAGTCCCATCCAGTTGAACGGCGCGACCATCGGCGCGGTTTATCTCAGGTCCGATCTGAAGGAATTGCACGCACGGCTCTGGGGCTACGGCTTCACCACCGTGCTGTTCATGCTGGTTTCACTGGCGGCCACGTATCTGCTGGCCTCGCGCCTGCAACGCATCATCTCCCGCCCGATTTCCCATCTGGCACAAACCGCCAGGGCCGTCTCGGCGGAGAAAAATTACTCCGCCCGCGCCCGAAAGGAGTCCGACGACGAACTCGGCCAGCTCATTGACGGCTTCAATCAAATGATCGGGCAAATCCAGCAGCGCGACACCGCGCTGCGCCACATCAACACCGAACTGGAACACCTTGTCGAGGAACGCACGCTCGATTTGCAGCGGCAGCTCAACCACATCAGCCTGCTCAATCAAATCACCTACGCCGTCGCCGAGCACCGGGATTTTGCCGGCATCCTTTCGGTGGTGCTGCAGCAGCTCGAAGACCGCATGCCGCTGGATTACAGCGCAGCCTACCGGCTGGATGAGACGGCCGGATTGTGGACGGTAATCGGGCGCGGCTTGAAAAGCCAGCCTCTTGCGGAGCAACTTCAGGCGCCAGACACAATGCCCGTGGCGGACACAATGTTCTCCCGCTGCCTGAACCGCGAAATCGTCTATGTGCCGGATCAGCGGGCGTTTTTGCCGGTTGCCGGTCAGTCCATCCTTCAAAACTATGTCCGGGCCGGCCTGCTTTCGGTCGTCGGCGCGCCGCTGATTGTGGATGGAAAAGTCTTCGGCATGCTGGTGCTCCGCCGCCGCGCCCGCGACGGATTCAGCGAGGCGGAGCGGGATTTCATCAAAGGTTTGAGCGCCCATGTATCGCAGGCAATTTATCAGGCGCAGCTTTATCAAAATCTGCAAAAGGCCTACGACGAACTCCGCCAGACGCAACAGACCGCCATGCAGCAGGAACGGCTCAAGGCGCTCGGACAGATGGCCAGCGGCATCGCCCACGACATCAACAACGCGCTGTCGCCCATCTCCGGCTACGCCGAATTGATCCGCATGGACGAGCCGGACTTGAGCGAGGATTCCAAACAATTCCTGCAATACATCAAGACCGCCAGCAAGGACATCGCGCACATCGTCGCCCGGCTCCGCGAATTTTACCGCCCGCGCGCCGCCCGGGAATCGCTGCTCGCGCTGAATCTGAACCAGGTCGTCAAACAGGTCGTTGACATGACGCGCCCAAGCTGGCGCGACGTTCCCCAGGGCCGCGGCATCATGATTGAAATGCGCACGGATCTGGACCCGTGCCTGCCCGAATTCGCCGGCATCGAAAGTGAAATCCGCGAAGCCCTCGTCAACCTGGTCCTCAACGCCGTGGACGCGCTGCCCGCAGGCGGAGTCATCGCGCTCCGCACCCGCGCGCTGAAATCGAAAACGGAGAAGCCCGATGCCGCCCCCACCCATGCCGTTCTCGAAGTTAGCGACACAGGCGTCGGCATGGACGAGGAAACCGGCAAGCATTGTCTGGAGCCGTTTTTCACAACCAAGGGCAAGCACGGCACCGGCCTCGGCCTGGCCATGGTCTACGGCGTCATGGAACGCCACGAAGGCAAAATTGAAATTGACAGCAAACCGGGCAGCGGCACAACCCTGCGGCTCGTCTTCCCGATCCGGCAGTTAAAAACCGCACGGGCGCCCGGAGCGGAGGATGATCGCCCGCCAGGGCCGTTCCGCATCCTGTTTGTTGATGACGAACCGGCCTTGCGTAATCTGATGCAAAAAATTCTCGCCCGGGACGGCCATCAGGTCGAAACTCCAGACGGCGGTCACGCCGGCGTCGAGATATTCCGCGCCGCGCGCAGCCGCGGCAAATCGTTCGATGTCGTCATCACCGATCTGGGCATGCCTTACATGGACGGACACGAAGTCGCCGCCGCCATCAAACGAGAATCGCCCGGCACACCCGTCGTCATGCTCACCGGCTGGGGCGTGTTTATGAAGGAAGACGGCGACCTGCCCGCGCACGTGGATGGCATCTTGAGCAAACCGCCTCAACTGGACGAAATCCGCACCATGCTCCGCAGCGTCACGGGCAAAACCCGCCCGCCAAAATGAACTGGCATTTGCGCGCGGCGGGGCGAAACTAAAGGCATGAGCGCGCAAATCAAAACGGTCTTCACCGCACTGCTGCTGGCCGGTCTCGTCACCGCCGGCTGCTCGCAGGAGCCAAAATCCGCCACCGGACACGTCGCC
>CAYPTV010000231.1:0-5653 GCA_964413505.1 uncultured Bifidobacteriaceae bacterium
GGCGACGCGCAATTTTCGCGGAACGTGGCGCAGTTGAACCGCATCACCCGCGATTTGCAGCGCGTGAGCATGTCGCTCCGCATGGTGCCGGTTCGCGGACTGTTCCAGAAAATGGCGCGGGTCGCCCGCGACATCAGTGCCAAGCAGAATAAAAAGGTCAATTTCATCACCAGCGGCGAGGACACGGAACTGGATCGCGGCGTGGTTGAGGAATTGAATGATCCGTTGCTCCACATGATCCGCAATTCGATGGACCACGGCATCGAGCCGGCGGAAAAGCGCGCCGCAGCCGGCAAAACGCCGGTCGGTTCGCTGCACCTCCGGGCGTATCACCAAGGCGGGAACATCGTCGTCGAAATCGAGGACGACGGCGCCGGTTTGAACCGCGACCGCATTCTGGCCAAGGCAATCGAACGCGGCCTAGTAGGGCCGGGCGCAAATCTGACGGACGAGGAAATTTACCATTTCATCTTTGCCGCCGGTTTTTCCACGGCGGAAAAGGTCACCGACCTTTCCGGTCGCGGCGTCGGTCTCGACGTGGTGCGCCGCAACATCGAAAAACTGCGCGGGCGCGTGGACATTTCCTCCACGCCGGGCAAAGGCTCGCAGTTCAAGCTTTCGCTGCCGCTGACGCTGGCCATCATTGACGGGCTGGTGATTGGCGTCGGCGAAGAACGTTACATTCTGCCGACGCTTTCCGTGCGCGAATCCTTCCGCCCAACGGCGGAGATGATTTCGCGGATTCAAAACCGCGCTGAGGTGGTCAATGTTCGCGGCCGGCTCATCCCGCTGCTGCGGCTTTACGAATATTTTGGCATCAAGGCGCGCGCGACCGACCCGGCGCAGGGCATCGTGGTGGTGGTGCAATCCGGCGCGAACGTCCGCGGCCTGCTCGTGGACGCGCTGTTGCACAAGCAGGAAGTCGTCATCAAGAACCTCAACGAGATGATGGTTCACAAAAACCCTGCCTTCGCCGGAGCCACGATTTTGGGAGACGGCCGCGTCGGCCTCATCCTCGACGTGAACGCGCTTGCGCATCAGGAGAAACAGCCATTCTCGAAGGCGGCCTAACTGGAAAAGCTTCTCCGGCTTAACGCCGGGCTGGTGCTTCGGGCTTTTGATAAATGGCGGGTTGCAACTGGTGCAGCGAATGCCGGATGCCGCTCAAGCTTTCCGAATGGCCCACGAGCAGATTCCCGCCCGGCTCCAATTGCTCCGTCAATTTCGCAATCAAAGTTTCCTGCGTGGGCCGGTCGAAGTAAATCATCACGTTGCGGCAAAGGATCAAATCAAAGCGCTGGCTAAATGGATAGTCCGGCTGAAGCAGGTTCAAATGCCGGAAGCTGACCCGCTGGCGCAATTGCTCCTTCACCCGGAACTGTCCCTCAAACTGTCCATTGCCGCGCTGGAAATAGCGCCGGAGCAATTCGGGGCGGACCGGTGCCAGCTTTTCTGAGTCGTAAATGGCCTGCCCCGCCCGGTCAAGGATGCGTGTCGAAATGTCCGTGGCGTCAATCGTCCACTTTCCCGCCAATCCAAAAAATTCTGCCAGCACGATGGCCAGCGTGTAGGGTTCCTCGCCTGAGGAGGACGCCGCGCTCCAGACGCGAAAACCATCGCGTTCGTCATGGCACAACCGCCAGGCAGGCAACAACACCGACCGCATCCAGTCGAAATGTTTTTCCTCGCGAAAAAAATGGGTGTGGTTCGTGGAAATCACATCAACGAGATTGCCCAGCTCCTCCGCGCTTTCCGCCGTTTTAAGCCACTGGCAATACTCGTGATAGCCGCCGATTTTGAGTGCTCGCAGGCGCTTGGCCACGCGGGCGCTCACCAGCGCACGCTTGTCGTGGCCGAGATTGATGCGGCTGTGTTCGTAAATCAGCCGGCGCAAAAATTCGTAATCGGCATCCGTGAGCGTGTCGGCAGCAGTCGTTGATTGAATTGCTGGCACGGTGGTTCAATTATTTTTGCGTGCGATGGACGTTCAAAAATCCCGAAAACCATCGCCATTTATCCGCACAGAACTTTTGCGGGACGGGCAGGCGCTTCCGGCACAGCTGCGCAATTTGGTGTCGGTGCCGCAAATGTGGTTCTTGAGCCAGTTGCCCAGCAGTTCCTTGACCTGGATGACCGCCGTGGTGGTGGCGCCGTCGCGCTTGACGGTTTCCACCAGCCGTCCGTATTCGTGGAGGAACTGCACATGCGCAGCTTTGTTCTGGCCGCGGGCGGGGCATTGATGTTCCTGCATCACTCCTTCCTCGTGGCTGAAATGGGATTGGGCGTATTCACCGAGGAAGCCGAGCAGCTTGAGCAATTCCTCCCTGGCGGTGCCAGCCAGGCAGGCAGAGTGCAATTCATTGATGCGCCGGATCAATTCCTGATGTTGGGAATCAATGGATTCAACCCCCGTGGACATTTGCGCTTCGTCCCAGGCAATCACGCCGTTGCGCGAAGGAACGCGCCTGTCTTCCGGCATGGGAAAGGCCGCAGCCGGATGGCGCGTTTCAACCGGCTCCGTGTTGCGAAACGATTTCTGTCCATGTGAATTTCCGTTCCGCGAAGGCTTTGAGTCATGTTCGTCCGACGAATTTTGCCGGCCAGCCTCACCATTCGAGCCGCCGACGAGATGCAGGAGTTCGGTGACAGATTCCTTCATGACAGCCGCTTGGGCGTTGAGTTCCTGCGCGGCTGCGGCGCTTTCCTCTGCACTGGCCGCGTTGGATTGAGTCACCTTGTCCATCTGGCCGACGGCACTGTTGATTTGCGTGATGCCCTGTGTCTGTTCGCACGAGGCGCTGGCTACTTCGGCGGCCAGTTCATCCACCTGCCGCACCTTGGTCACAATTTCATTCAATGTCTCTGCGACTTTCTGGCTGATCCCAACGCCTTGGGCGGTCTTGCCGATGGCGCCTTCAATCTTGGCGGCGGTTTCCTTGGCGGCCTGGGCGCTGCGCTGGGCGAGATTGCGCACTTCATCGGCGACCACGGCAAAACCCAGTCCGGCTTCGCCGGCACGCGCGGCTTCCACGGCGGCGTTGAGCGCGAGGATGTTGGTCTGGAAGGCGATTTCATCAATCGTCTTGATGATTTTGGCGATGTCGTCGCTGGAAGTTTTGATGGCTTCCATCGCGCCGCTCATCGCCTGCATATCACCAACACCCTTGTCGGCGGCAGCGCGGGCCTGCTTGGCGAGGTCGTTGGCTTTCTGCGCGTTCTCGGCATTGCGCTTGGTCATGCTGGACATTTCCTCCAATGACGCGCTGGTTTCTTCCAGCGAGGCGGCCTGTTCGCTGGCTCCTTCGGCCAGGGTCTGGCTGGCGGACGAAACCTGGCTGGCGGCGCTGGCCACTTGTTCCGAGCCTGAATCAAGACTTCCGGCGATGGCGTGGACCAAGAAGTTCAAGCGGCGCACGGTGAACCAGACGACCACCACGACCAGGGCAAAAGTTGCCCCGATGCCGGAAAAACTCAACAGCCGGTTGTGGCGGAATGCCGACAATCGGATGGCCAGCAATGTATCCAGTTCGTTGACGCTGGTGTCCCAGAGACGAAAACTTTCGGCGCGGGCGTTCCAGCCGGCGGTTTCAAATTCGGACGCCGGCACATTTTCCCCGGCGATAATGCGGTTCAACAATCCGAGGAACGCCTGGTTGGCGGCGGTGTATTTTTCAATCGCCGGCGGCAGGTTTTTTTGCAGTGATTCGCTTACGCCGTAAAAGTTCTTGTCCTCACTCAACGAAGTCTGGGCGTCGCCGGTGATGCGGTCCTGGTCGTCCTGCTGCAACATCGCCGCCATGACGGCGATTTGGGAAACGTTGGTGGCCACCGTCCCGGCGCGCAACCAGCCGCCGACTTGCAGGGTGATGTCGCTCAAGCGCTGCTGGGTTTGAGGCAGGGTGGACAGCGTGATGTCCACCAGATAATAACTGTCGAGGTCGGTGTCGAGGATGAGATTGGAGAGGTCGCCCGAGTGGGCGATCATCGAGCGGACGGAGGCGACGAGATTGCCGGTGGCATCATCGCCGGCAGCTGCCGCGAGCGGGGCGCTGTTGAGGCTCTCCCAGCCGGCCTGCACCACCGAGAGCCGGGCATTATCGCGCTTTCGCAAAGCCAGTTCCGCGTCGTTGAATTTAAGCGTCCGGCCCAAGTCGCCGTTGTAGTCGGCGGCCAGCGCCTGAAGCTGTGAATCAATCTGCTGCTGGAGGTCGGCCATGCCGGCCTTCGCCGAATCGTCCCCGGCTTGCACCTTGCGCGCTACCGCCTGGTAACGCGGGAACAAGTCCAGCAGTTGTTCCAGCGGTCGCTGGAAAGCGTCGCCCCGCATTTCCTGCGTGCCAAAGGCGATGTCCTTGTTGACCGAGGTGCCGATGACAAACAACAGGATGCAGGTCATCGGGATGACGCCGACCACCGCTGCAAGCACTATGTAATGCCAGAGTTTAAGCGAACGTGTTTTTCTCATAAATGGTCGGTTCGGATGATGATTAAAAATTCCAATCAGTTGGCGGCGGCCTTGCTGATGTGTTCCAGTTCGCCGGTGGCGATTACGCGGTCAATGTTCAGGAGGGTTTTGACCGTGCCTTTCACCTTGGCCATGCCAATGATGTAGTCGGTGGAAATTTTCCCGCCGAAGTCCGGCGTTTCCTCAATGTCGCCGGTGGTCAGATTGACGACCTCCTCCACGCCGTCCACTATCAGCCCCATCTGCGCGTTTTTGCCGTCGTGCATCTTCACCTGCACCACGATGATGCAGGTCAGTTCGGTGTCCTTCACGCCGGCAAACCCGAATCGCACGCGCAGATCAATCACGGGAATGATCCTGCCGCGCAGATTGATGACCCCGCGCACATGTTTTGGCATCTGCGGAACGGTCGTGATGCTGGTTTGCCGGATGATTTCCCGCACCTTCAACACGTCAATCCCGTAGGATTCGTTTTGCAGGTTGAACGTGAGATGCTTGCCTGCGTATTTCTGCCGGTCGCCTTTTGCAGTTGATAAGGTTTCGGATGGCATAAAATAATTGTTGAAGATTGCATCGCCGATCAAATGGCATCCTTGCTTGAACAAGGGATGGCAGGCTTGCCTGACAACACAACTGTATCTTCGAGAATTAATCGGCTGGATCCGGGGAAACTTTAGGACGTGTTTTCAAAATCGGAATCTGGCTTTTCATCCTCATGCTCATGCTCATGCTCATGCTCATCGTCATCCTCATCGTCATCCTCATCGTCAGTTTTGGCAGGTTTTTTGAGGATGAGCATGATTCGCCCGGCGGCGACGAGGCGCCGCCGCCATGAGTTTGAAGAAAAGACAAAATGCAGGCGGCAGGCTTTGTAGAATCCAGTTTAACATCGCCCGCCGCCGTTCACCCGGAGACATTCCGGGCAAATGGTAATGGTTGAGGGTTGAAAGTTGAGGGATTCAAACTAATGAGGTAAAGCTGGCGCGCAGTCCCCTGCCCGCCGAACGCGTGGGTTGCCAACCGACGGCGCGCACGGAGTGACGCGCCCTACCCAGAAAGTTTGTTAACTGCATGATCCCGGAAAGTTGGGGGTTGATGGCCGGGGTTTTTAACCCTCAGCCATCAACCATGATCCCTCAACCTTTCATATGGACATGATGGAGCCGTTGCCGGTCCAGTTGCTCGCAC
>CAYPTV010000232.1:0-5629 GCA_964413505.1 uncultured Bifidobacteriaceae bacterium
AAACCATCGCGCTGCGGCATGGCGACGAAATGTTCGTGATTTATCCGCGATTGAAGCGCGCGGAACAATATCCGATGGGTGCCGGCACGCCGACCGAATGGCGAGACACGATGTCGCTCTTGCAGGCCGGTTTTCCGCGCGACCGCAAGGAATTCGAGGCGCAATTCCAAATCCTCTCGCTCGCACAAACCAACGGCGTGTGGCAGCTAGCGCTCCAGCCGAAAAGCATTTTCGCGCGCAGAATGATGCCGGAGCTGGACATCGGACTGGCGACGAATAATTTCTCGCTGGCCAGCACCGAACTGGTTTTTGTGGACGGCTCAACCATGCGGAATGATTTCACCAACGCCGTCTTGAATCCGCCGCTGGATGGAAAATTGTTCGAGTGGAGCCCGCCCGCAGATTTCAAAGTCACCTACCCATTTGCTCAATGAATGTCGCCGCCGATTTACAAAGTGCGCTGCACTTTCTGCCGCACGGCGCAGAATTCCGGTTCGTTGACCGGCTGACAAAATTGAATCCGGGACAGGACGGCGCGGGCGAATACAAGGTTCGCGGCGACGAGCCGTTTCTGCGCGGCCATTTTCCCGGCCAACCGATTTTTCCCGGCGTGCTGCTCGTCGAAGCGGCGGCGCAGCTCGCGGGCGTGGTGGCGCAAAGCGACCCGAAAGTGCCGCCGCTGGCCGGATTGAAACTCACCGCGCTGCGAAACGTGAAGATTCTCGGCACGGCGAAACCGGGCGAAACTATTTTGATCGAGGCAAAAATCGTCGGACGTTTGGGAAATCTGGTTCAAGCGCAGGCAACGGCAAAAGTCGGCGGTGAAATTATTTTGACGGCGGAACTGACCTTGAGCGGCGCGAAATGATTTCAGCGCCGGGCGACATACTCGCTCAAAACCGAGCCGGTGGTGGTGCGCTTGACATCCCTGAAGCCGCCGGCCTCCAGCGCCGAGATGATGACTGCGGGCGGGACGCATTCCTCAATCGTCGCCCAGTAATATTCCATCAGCTTGGCCGTGGATTTGTTCCGGCGGCGCAGCCAGCCCAGGCGCGGCACCACCTTTTGCATGTAGAACCGCATCAAACCCAACGCCACCACGCTCTTGGGCCGGGTGATTTCCAGAATTAAAACCTTTCCGTCCGGCTTCAGCACGCGACGGAATTCGCCGAAGAGCTTGCACAAATCTTCAACGTGGCGCAGCGCGTAACCCATGGTTACGAAGTCGAACGTTGAATCCGCGCACGGCAGGGCTTCTCCATTGCCTTCCAGCAACGTCACTGTTTTTGGGTTGCGCTCGCGGTTTTGCGCGAGCATACCACGGCTAGGGTCAACACCGGTCACGTTCGCGGGATCCACTCCGAGTTCAAGCGCGGCCTTGATCATCAAGCCCGTGCCGCTCGCCACGTCCAGCAGCTTCATTCCATTTTGCAACCCGGCTTTCCGCAGGGCGTCCCGACGATAAAACTGGTCGCTCCAAAACGACATCATGCCGCTCACCCAATCGTAATCCGGCGCGGCCTCGTCGAACAACCCGTTGACAAATGTTTGCCGCGTCTCCGATGCCGGATAAAACTCGGTCAGCGGACGGTGCGGCGACAGCGCCGTCGCCGGCGAATCCTTTTGTGGCTGTTCGTCCATCAACTCACGTTGCCTGCAAATGCCGGGAAGTCAAACGCATTAAGGCTGCCGCCCGGCAAACATCGCCCGCCATTTCGCGCGCGAAATTTTCCCGCGTGCATTTGTTGAAAGCGAATCAACGAAATGCCATTCGCGCGGCAACTGCCATGCCGGCAGCGTTTCCAGCAGAAATTGTTTCAATTCATTTTCTTTCACGCCCGAAACGACGACGGCGACAATGATTTCCGTCCGCTCCGCGTCTCTGCTCGGCGCGCCAAAAACGAGGCACTCGCGCACGTTTGGATTTGCCAGCAAAGCGCTCTCGATTGTTTCCGGGAAAATTTTTCTGCCTGCGATGTTGATCAAATCTCCCAGACGTCCGCGCAGAAAAACTTCTCCATTATTGATCTCCGCCAAGTCGCTCGTCTGAAAAATTCCGCCGCCAAGCGAATCCGATTTTTCCGGCCAGTAAGCTTCCGCCACGGCGCGGCTGCGAACGACGAGACAGCCATTTCCATTCAGCGACAAATTCGCATTTTGCAGCGGCGTGCCGGCGAGCGCGACATCCGTGCGCGGAATTACGCTGGCGTCGTAGGCGATTCCGCCACATTCGCTTGCGCCTAGAAAATTATGGATTTTCAACCCACGCGCTTCAAAAATATCCATTTCCAAATTCAAAGGCAGCGGCGCGCCGGCGGAAATTGCCAGGCGGACATTTTTGGGAATGGCATCCGCTTCATGCCACGCGCGCCACATTGCCGGAACGGCGGCGAGCGTCAGATATTTTTCAGTTTCAGCGGCGCGCCGGACGATTTCCGGCAGCGGCGCGGGCGCGAGAATCAACGAAATGCCATGCAGCAGCAGCGGCAAGATCAAATTTGAAAACCCGTAGGAATGGGCGAGCGAAATGACGCCGAGATTCGGCCAGTCCGCGCGCAGGCCCATCGTGGCGACAATGTTTTCCGCGTCGGCGGCAAGCTGTTCGGCAGTGAACGCGACAATCCGCGAGCCGCCGGTTGTGGCGGAGGTGGTTTTGAAATGAATGCAATTTTCCGGTGCTCCGGAAATTTGCGGCGGCATTTGTCCCGGTTCGAGCGGGCAGACAATTCTGTTTTTGCGCCAGGCGGCAAGCAGTTGAAAAATGAATTCCGGCGAGTGTCCTTGCGGAAAGGCCGGGCCGGCCGGGCCAATCATTTGTTTCTCGCCCGCAATGAACAATTCGCCGAACGTCCAGCATCGGCCGGAGGCAAAATCGCGCAGGGCGGTTTCATGCCGGCGGCCGGCGGAGATCATTTTCCAGCGTTCGTAAAGCATTGTCAGTTTGTCGGCACGACACTAAAGTTCCTCCAGCTTATTACATGGTGCCAAAAACTCCACGACGATTTGACTTTGAGCGCGACACTTTCGCGTTCGCGAACGAATTGCTATGGGAATATCGTCTTGATCCGGCTGCGCGAAAAATGATTTTCCGCAAACGCGATCCGAGACCGGATTACGCTCACCGCTGCTTCGTGCTCACGCGGGCCGCGCGGCAGTTTTTATATCACGCGCGGTTCGACGAGACGCAGAAAATCGCCGGCGACGAGGTTTGCCGGCAATTGATCCGCAGGGTTGTTTCGCGAAATCCCCGGCTGCCGGCTGAAGACCAAATTGTGATTCCGGGCTTTGCGAGCCTGCGTGAATTCAGCGCGGCGCGGGAAAGGCTGTTGAAGGCGGAATGCGGCGGCGCGTGGCGCTCCTATGTTTTGCGGAGCCACTGGCGGATGATTTTCCCGATTTCGCGGGAACATCAAAGGCTGGCGGCTGAAGGCGTGGCCGCAAAAATCAAAAATGACTTTTCACCAATCGTTCATCTCGTGAAATTTCCGTCGCTGACCATCAATCACGGGATGATTTTGTTCGATGCGGCGGAAGGTGAAAATGAAATCCAATTTTCCGCATACGATCCGAATCTGCCCGAAAAGCCTTCGCGGTTGATTTTCAACCGCGCAGCCAAAACTTTTTTTCTCCCGGCAAACTCCTACTGGCCGGGCGGAGAATTGAATGTCATTGAGATTTTTCGGAACTGGATCCTGTAATTTGCGGCGGCTTGCATTTTGGCCGCCAGAACAGAGGGCCAAAGAATACGAGGCCGCAGAGGTTGATTCCGCAGATGTAGCCGATCTTGTATAGGCGCCCCGAATTGTCCGCTGCATAAATCGGCACGTCCTTGCCGATGACGAGGCTCGGCAGGGCGATGGGCATCATCGCGCCATGCAGCATCCCGTAGCCGAACCCGGAGGTTTTGTTTTTCGGAAACGCCCACGGTGCCGCCCATCCGTAAAACGTGCCCAGCAGAACGGTGACAGTTAAAAAGACGGCGGTTTTTTTGAGCCACAATTTTCTGCGCGCGGCGGGGACTTTTGCAAGGTCTGAAATTGAAGGCATTCCAGTCACAGCATGATTTTCAATGGCGGCTGTGCGCAAGCAGAATATCAAAAAAACGAACGGCACCGAAATTTCACCCTTGAAAAGAGCATTTCAGGCACGCAGGCTGGCGGCGCTGAAAATTTGTATTCCCGAATCCTTTTACAAATGACGCCTAGCCGAACGCACCTGGTCATCATCCCCAGTTACAACACCGGGTTGAAGCTGCTCGAAACCGTGAGGCAAGCCGTGGCTTGCTGGCGGCCTGTGTGGGTCGTGGTGGACGGCAGCACGGACGGCAGCGCAGCGGCCCTGGCGGAAATGGACGGGACGGAAGGCGGGTTGCGGGTTTTGTTTCTGGAACATAACTCCGGCAAGGGCGCGGCCGTGTTTCACGCGATGCTTGCCGCCGGGCGGGCGGGCTTCACCCACGCGCTGGTCGTGGACGCGGACGGCCAGCATCCGGCGGATCATATTTCCGGCTTCATGCTGGAATCGCAAAAAAATCCCGACGCCATGATTTTGGGCGCGCCGCAATTTGCCGCAGACGCACCGGCGTTGCGCCGTCACGGCCGCCGCGCGGGCAATTGGTGCACGAATTTGGAAACCTTCTGGGGTGGAATCGGGGATTCACTTTTCGGCTTCCGAATTTATCCCATCCAGGAATCGGTGCGCATCCTGCAAGGCATTCGCGGCGCGCGGCGGTTTGATTTCGACACGGAACTGGCCGTGCGGCTGTTTTGGGCGGGAGTGCGGCCGATCAATCTTCCCGTGCCGGTTCGTTATTACGTTCCCGAAAACGGCGGCGTTTCACATTTTCGCTATTTGCGCGACAACTGGCTGCTGATCCGGCGGCACGCAATGCTGATGCTGGAGCTATTGCCGCAAATGAGAAGGGTTTGGAAGCTGCGCCGACAGGCAAAGAACGGGGGGAAGTGTTGCGACAAATCGGACAGCTTTCGGCAGTTTGGCTTAATGTAACCAGAACTGGTGACTCGCAGGGGACAGGACTTCTGTTAGATTGGCGGCGTCGTTGATGCAGAAATGCAGTGTTCCGTGTGTGTTGTGAGGCGTATGTCTGCGGCGCAGCTTTGATGACGAAGCAAATTTGGTGTTCAGTTCTCATTGGGAGCCGGAGTAGTGTCCGGCTCCCTTTTTTCTGCTGGCGTTCAAGGCTCCTTTTCAAGCTGCAAAAACTGCGATTGATAATCATCTCCGCAACATTCCCGGCAGGCCGCCGCCCATCTTGGCCATCATCTTCGACATCTTGCCCATCTTTTTCATCATCTGCTGCATCTCGCCGAATTTGTTGAGCATCGTGTTCAGCTCCGTGACGCTCACGCCGCTGCCTTTGGCGATGCGGATGCGGCGCTTGGCGTTGAGGATTTGCGGGCTGCGCCGTTCCTGCGGAGTCATGCCGCAGATCATCGCCTCCATGCGCTTGAACTCCTTTTCCTGTTTGGAGAGGTCGCCCTGCTGTTTCAACATCTCCACGCCGCCGGGCAGCATTTTCATCACGCTTTCGAGCGAGCCGAGCTTTTTCATCGCGCGCAATTGCTCCAGAAAATCCTCCAGCGTGAACTGGCCCTTGCGCATCTTTTCC
>CAYPTV010000233.1:0-5617 GCA_964413505.1 uncultured Bifidobacteriaceae bacterium
TGCAGGAGAACGTATTATTCTTAATGCCGTTACCACCAGCGGCTCATTGGACACCACCATCGTTCTGTATCCACCCACTGGCAGTAGCGCCGAAGTTTCGACTGCTGGTTACAATGGTGGTGGAGATGAACTCGATTGGCAACTTCAAACCAATGGGCTTTATACTGTAATTATTCGAGATTATGGTTTGACTTCGACTGGCGCTTACAATCTGACCCTTTTTACTATTAATGGAGCCCTTACATCATCTAGCAATCCCTATGGAGGGCAAATTGTCCCAGCGCAAACCACCAATGGAAATATCAATGTTAAAAGCGACATGAATGCGTTTCAATTTTATGGAAATGCAGGAGAACGTATTATTCTTAATGCCGTTACTACCAGCGGTTCATTGGACACCACCATCGTTCTATATCCGCCCACAGGCAGTAGCGCCGAAGCTTCGACTGCTGGTTATAATGGTGGTGGAGACAAACTCGACTATCAGCTTATGACCAACGGACTTTATACGGTTTTTATTCGAGATTACGGTTTAACCTCCACTGGTGCTTACAATCTAACATATTTCAAAATACCAGGGGCGCTTACATCAATCAGTAATCCATATGGCGGCATTATTGTTCCCAGCCAAACCACAGGCGGATTTATACAGTCACGTAGTGACATGAATGAGTTTCAATTTTACGGTTCAGTCGGGCAGCAGATTATTATTAACGCTGTGACCACAAATGGCCCATTGGATACCACAATTAATTTGTATCCGCCCACCGGTAATACTGCCGAAACATCGACGGCAGGCTATAATGGCGGTGGAGATCAACTGAATTGGAACTTACTCACCAATGGATTATATTGTGTTTTCATTCAAGACTATGGACTGACTTCCACCGGCAAATATACTTTGTCCTTCAGCACGATTCCGCCGATTACGAATCCCGGCCTTTACAATCCAAGTCCATCACTTGGCCAGATGCTCACCAGTCTGCCCGCCTCTTTGAGTTGGAGCGCAGTTTCGGGTGCTACAAACTATAATTTGTATTTCGGCTTGGGCGTAACCAATGCCTTACAGCAGACGGGAACAAATGTTGCAACCGCCTCGTTTGCCTTTCCATCCGTCGCCACGCAAACCGTGTATTATTGGCAGGTCGTGGCAAATACTCCATCAGGCAGCATTCAAGGCCCGTATTGGTGGTTTAACGTGTTATCAACAAATCCACCGCCTGTTGTCGCAGTCGGAAGCGCCGGGGGAAACCAGTTGATGCTTTCATGGCCTGCTTTGTATTCGAGCTTTGCCCTGCAAACCACCACCAATCTGACAACGGGGAATTGGATTACAGTCACCAATCCCTACATAACAATCGGCACGAATTTTGTCGTCACCAACAACATGGCAGGCAATTCAGGATTCTACCGGCTGGTGCAATGATGAAAGCGCGCATCAAAAATCCTTTTTATCTGCCCGTGCTGATATTATCTCTGGGCTTGATGCTGGCTGGCAATGCGACGGCACAGACTTACAATGTCCTCAAGAGCTTTGCCGGTTACACCGACGGTGGGGAACCTTACGCAGGCGTGACGTTGTCTGGCAGCACACTCTATGGGACGACGTGGACATGGGGCTATTATGGCAATGGAATTGTGTTCAAGATCAATACAGACGGCAGTGGATACCAAGTTCTACAATATTTTCTCGGCACCAATGGAGCGGGTCCTTACGCAGGAGTGACATTGTCTGGCAGCACACTCTACGGAACGACGAGCGATGGCGGCGCTAATAATAATGGGACAGTGTATAAAGTGAACACGGACGGCACGGGCTTCGCTATGATTTATAGCTTTAGTGCCAAAGTGAGCGGCGCCAACAGTGACGGGGCGAATCCTGAGGGTAGCCTCACGTTGTCTGGAAGCACGCTTTATGGGACGACTTTCGAAGGCGGCACCAATGGCGACGGGACGGTATTCAAGATCAACACAGATGGTTCCGGCTTCAACGTGATTAAAACGTTCACCGGTAGCGACGGCGCGGGTTCTTATGCTGGCGTGATTTTGTCTGGCAGCACGATCTACGGGACGACGACCGTTGGCGGCACCAATGGCAGTGGGACGGTATTCAAAGTGAACACAGACGGAACGGGTTTTTCTGTGCTGAAGAACTTTAATGATTACGGTGGGTCGTTTCCTTCCGGTAGCCTCACATTGTCTGGCAGCACTCTCTACGGGACGACGCAGGATAATGGTTCCAGTTCAGGTTATGGGACGGTGTTTAGGATAAATACGGACGGCACAGGCTTCGCTGTGCTTCATAGCTTTAGTGAGCCGGTGCATGGCACCAATAGCGACGGGTCAAGTCCTGAAGCTAGTCTCACGTTGTCTGGCAGCACGCTCTACGGGACGACGCTGAATGGTGGTAGTGGAGGCAGAGGGACGATATTCGAGGTGAACACAGATGGTTCTGGCTTCACCGTGCTTAAGAATTTTGTCGATTCCGCCGACGGCGGGTATTCTCAGGCCAGCCTCACGTTGTCTGGCAGCACGCTTTACGGCACAACTCACGAGGACGGCAGTTCGGATGAGGGGACGATTTTCAGCCTTACTTTGGAAGCAATCAGTTCGCCGTTGCAAATTACCACTATATTATTGCCAAGCGGGGCAAACGGCGAGAACTACAGCCAGACATTGACTGCGACCGGCGGGCAGGCACCTTACAGTTGGACAAACATTTCTGGCGCATTGCCGCCAGGATTGACGCTGTCCACCAATGGTGTGATCTCCGGCACTCCGGCGTTTACAGGAACTTCCAATTTAATAGTCATGGTGACCGATGCCGCCAGCAATACGGCAACGCAAACTTTGACTTTGACAATCAACACGCCTACCGCACCGGTATTCCAGTCAGCAAAACTGACCAATGGGCAGTTCATGCTTACATGGAGCGCCGTCAGCAATGGCGTGTATCAATTGCAATACAAGACGAACTTGCTCCAAACGAACTGGATCAACAGCGGCAGCGCTATCACCGCCTCCAACGCGGTCTTGTCCGTCACCAACACCATCAACACGGACAATCAGCGGTTCTACCGTGTCCAGCAGCAGTAAAATCCCACAATTATCTATAGCCAAACTCAATTATGAAATTAAATGTCAAGACCATTAGAACAATTATGCTGGTGATCAGCGTGGCCGTCTTTGCGGTGGGTTGTGCCAGCGTAGGAAAAATGCCTGTGGAAGTTGATTCCCAAGTGAAATCCATGCAACCGCCAGCCGACAAGGCGCTGGTCTATGTTGTGCGCCCCACATTTCTGGGAAAGCCCTTTGGCGGCAACATTACAGCCAATGACATATATGTTGGAACCACCCAAGGGGGAATATATGTTTATGCCATATTAACTCCTGGCGAATACAAATTCAAAGTGTCCGGGCATGACAACAGTTCGGATATAACGGCAACCATCGAGGCGGGAAAAACCTATTTTATTGAAGAAAATGTCTATCCTGGTTTCATCAAAGGAATCGCCAAGCTGACGCTTTTGGACAACGACCAGGGACGGAAAGCCCTTCAAGAATGTTCATTGGGTGACAAGCTGGGCGAGAACATCGCACACTAGCTTGCCAAAATGATTCTAAACATGAAAACCACACAATCATCGGGTCACTTGGGGCAATTTACTACATCCAGCCTTATATGAAAATACTTGTGAAAACAATTCTGCTGGCTCTTGGACTGGCTGTCTTTGCGGTCGGTTGCGCTTCACCCGCCCAGCCGTCTGCAATGATTCCAAAGTCCTTTAACATAACAAAGCATCTTTCCGGTTCCGTGAGTGTTGTCGTGACAGGCGGCAACAAAACAAACCCCGCGTGGAAATCTGACATTTCCAGCGAGGATTTTTCGACTGCACTGGTGGAGGCGCTGAACCAGTCCGCCCTGTTTGCCTCGGTTGCAAGCGCCAATACGGATTATCGTCTGGCGGTCCAGTTGGTGAAGGTGATCTCGCCGAATTGGGGGCTGACATTCACCGACTCCGTTGTCTCCGAATGGCAGCTTGTCCGTGTCCGGGATTCTGCGGTGGTTTCGGATGAATACATCACAACATCTTTCTCCGCGACGCCGGGGGATGCGTTTGCTGCCATAAAACGGCTCCGGCTGGCAAATGAAGGCGCGGCGCGGGCCAACATCGCGGAGGGAATACGGCGGCTGTCAGGATTAAATCTGGAGCAGCCGGTGGCTCAATAAAAATTCCACAACTAACCCGTTATCAATCATACATGAACAAAAACCCAATCTCCCGCTTTGCCTTGACATTTCAATCGTGCGGCCTTTTGTGCAGCCGCGTGGTCGTAAGCATCCTTGCTGGCTGTGCGCTGATGATGCTCGCCGGCTGCGTGTCGTCGGGTGAGATCAAGAACGCAAGCCCGATTTCAAGCAGCGTGTCAATCACGCGCGATCAGGCCTTGGTGGAAACATCCAGTTCCGTTGCGGATCCCGATGGTCAGGCAAAGCTGCTGAACGCCCTGATTATTTCCGGCCTGCAAGAGGCGCAAAAGTTCGGGCGCGTCAGCGGGAATAAAGACGCAATCAATCCGGGCGGCGGGATTGAGATAAATGTTGAAATAAAAGAACTCTTCGGAGTTTCCGACGCAGCGCGGGTGTTGTTTGGCGGCCTGGCGGGGCGTGCGGATATTTTGGTTCATGTGACTGTTTCTGATTTGAAATCTGGGAATCAAATCGAGGCGTTTGACGCCGAAGGAAAATCATCCGCTGGAACGGCCATGTCGGGAACCACCAGCCAGGCCGTCCAACGGGCAGCCGATCAAGTGGTGGCTGAAATAGTCAAAATCAGCCAGCAATCCTGATGATTAACCGCCCATGAATTTAACAAATTTCAAACCGCGCCGGTTCGTCGGTTTGAAGCAGTGCAAACATAAACAAACATAAACTCGAAAAACTATGAAAATCAAAAAGAAGAAAACAGGTTCAAGCAAAGTCGCCCGACTCGGCCTCATGCTGGGTTGTGCCGGCTTGACGTTTGGTGCAACATCGCTCCGCGCCCAGGATGTCAATCTGCGCGGGTTTTACATGGCCACGGATGCGGGCGTCAACATTGTGGATGATGTGACTCTGACCGCTACGGGTAAAAACGGTGGCTCAGTTTCGTTGGGCACCGGCGTGAGATGGGATGTTTCCATGGGCTATGACTTCAAGCTGTCCGACCAGCTCAGCCTGGCACCGGAGTTGGAAGTCGGCCTTATGTATAATCCCCTGGATACATATACATCCACGAGCGGAAAAAGTTCTTCAATCAGCGGACAGTTCATTCAAGTGCCGGTGATGGCCAATGCCATTTTGAACTGGCAGTTCGCACCTAATTGGGTTGCCTATGGTGGGGCAGGCGCTGGCATGGATTATAGTATATTGAATGTTTCCAGCAGCGGAAGTAGTGGGATCGCCAGCGAAGCCGATTTTGCCTGGCAGGGGATGGTGGGAATCCGGTATGCGTTCGGTTCCAGCGAGATCGGGCTGGGTTACAAATACTTGTCCGTCAAACCCAACGGCGTTCAGACTGTGGGCAACAGCGCGATCATGGCTTCTTATACACTGCACTTTTAGAGACATGGCACG
>CAYPTV010000234.1:0-5563 GCA_964413505.1 uncultured Bifidobacteriaceae bacterium
CTGACTTCGCGGCAAATGTCTCCGACTTTCCGGCAAAAGTGTTAGACTTCGCGGCAAAACCTTTCAATGCCGCGGCAAAAGTCTCCGACTTCGCTAAGTCCAAGCCCGATTCCGGCAAGTTTGAACCGGAAAACGGCAAGTCGGGAGCGGATGACACCACAAGGGAACGGGATTTAACGAGGTGGAAAGCCATTTTCAGAAGATCGGCTTTGTATTTTTGTCTCTTTTGAACCGAATGCGGGCATTTCCAGCATCCCAACGGGATGAAAATCATTCAGCCCAAGGTTGCGCAGCTACCTTGGGTCGGTTGCACCATATAGTTATCTACCCTGAAAGGGTTGAATCATTGTATGCGGGACGGTGATGCAACCCCGTTGGGGTTGTGATTGATTTGGGGACGTTCACCCGGCGTAGCCGGTGCACGTCAACGCCGGGCTGAATGATTCAATCCCTTTGGGATTGCGGGTTTGAGCCGAAACCGCCGCGTTTGTGACAAGTCCAAATGGGAAAACGGCAGGCCGGAGGCGGTTGACACCACAAGGGAATCCTACGAAGACGTAATTATCTCCAACTCCAAGGCTCCGTCGCGGATCTTTGGGCCGATCCTCTTCTTGATTTCCTCAATTTGTTCCAACCGGTCGGCTTCAAGCCCCGCCTCGACGAGGCACCTCTTGATCTGCCACCAGCCGGCGTCCCAATGCTCCACCTTGTATTTTGCGGTCGGCAAATCCTTGAAGTTTTCGAAAAAGGATTTGTAGATTTCAAGGCCAACTTCCAGCAGTTCCTTGCAATCGGAATCCAACACCTGTTTCCCCAGCCACTCGGCGACAAAACGGTTGTCGGTGTCCTGATTGAGCGAGCGCTTGATGTCCGAATCGGAAATCTCCCACTTCTTCACCGTGGCAACTTTGAACGGGAAAAAATGGTTGATGATCTGATAGGTCGCGCCTTTGTAGGGAACATTCCGCAATGACGCGGTATTGTTGGAATCGGCAAAGAGATTCCACACGGTGCATTGGCGGATGAAACTGATGCTTGGATGCTTTTCTGGCATCAGGAACTGGTCGCGGTCGTTCAGCCAGTTCTTCTTCACGTTTTTACGGACGGCATGGACGACCATCGCCTTGTCAAAGTTCTCCGGCACGATGGACAACGCGCCCGCGCTGACATACGGGCCGGAGAGCAATGCGACATAGTTGTGGTTTTGCACGTCATTTCCCTTAGTCATGAGCGAGGCGAGAAAACCGGGCGCAACGCGGTCTCGCACATCTTCGTTGCCGCCCTTGACGGAAATCGCGCTGCCGAGCGGAGGGAAGATTTCCGTGGCTTCTGGGCGGTCAATCCACTTGCTCAAAAACTTGTCGCGATGTTCGGAGACGATCAGCTTGCGGCCAATTTTCCCCAGTTCGTTGTTGATGATGTCGACCTCAATTTTTTGCGTCTCCAGTTTTTTGCGATTGGCCAAGTCCCAAACCAGAAACCCAACAGGGAATGAATTTGCCGACGACGTGCCGGAAAAGTGGCCCGACGAAAAAACAAAGCCGTTCTCGAAATCGAATTGAAACACCTTGTCGCGGAAGGTTTGGTCGTTGTTTGAATTGATGTATTTGATTTTGTAGAAAAGGCCAAGGTGTGCTTCCTTTCCCTCGAATTCCTTGCGGATGCGGAAAATAAATTGCGCGGCCAGTTCGCGCGAAACCTCGCCCAAACCTTGCGCGTGCATGAAAGGGCGGATTTTCGTGTCGCTCACGCTCATTTTACTTTCACCAGAGTGTCCGGCTTTCTGCGACGTTGCGAACGGCGGATTGATAAAGATGATCCACTTGATATTCGGGTCGTAAAGATCGCGCAACAAATTCGCCGGACGCTTGCAGGGCGCGTCAAAGAACGATTGGTCGTCGAAAACGGTCTCAATATCGTCATTGAGATAGTCGTATTGAAAGACCGTCGCGCCGGGGAAGACCCGTTTGCAATGCTGCACGTCCTCGTGATGCAGCGTCGAGAGGTAGATGCTTTTGTAGGCGTCCGCCGGAAGAAACCATTCCAAGTTTCCCGTGCCGGCAGCCATGTCCCAGAGGCGATAGTTTTTGGTCCACCATTTCGGGCCGATGACTTTTTCCAGATAGCCGTGCGCCTTTCGCGCAAACGCAACGGGCGTGAAGAATTCCCCGGTGAACCTGCGTATCGGCTCGTCCGTCAGCCGGTCAACCTTGGCAAGAATGTTCCGCGTGGTCACCGGGTCGGTTATCTTTTCATAGTTCGACCAGAACCATTCGTATTCTTTCGGCAGGATTTTCTTGGCGCGGTTTTCATCCGGCCCGATATGGAAAACGACTTTGTTCTCCTTCCGGTCATAGCTCGAACCGTCCTGCCGGATGTCGCACAGGAAATAACGCGATGATTTCGTTCCGTTGCGGACGGCGTCGCCGAAACACTTGTTCCAATAATCAAAAACCTCCTCGAAGTTTTCCTCGGTGATCAATTTCTTGACTCGAAAGTCCAAAGTGAGCTGCTCCGCGCGATGAGCCGTGAGATGCTGGCTGAACAGTTCGTATTCCGCCTTGTCAAGAACGTCGAAAACCTTGATGGATTCCGTCTCCTTGAACGCGGCGAGATCATCTACCAGTTTGCTGTCGGGCTGGCTGGGCGCGAGTTCCCAATCATATTTGGTCTCGTTGCCATAATATTTCTGCCATTTTTTGGTTTCCGTGAAAAAGGCGTTCTGTCCGTCCGCCACGCAAATTACCGGCGGAACCACCTTGTCCGCGTGGCCGAGACGCAGTTGCCGGACGTAATACATCACCTGCGCGAGAACGGCGGCGCAGGAATTCCGCTTCTGCAAACTGCGGGAAAATTTGAATTCAAAAAAGATTTCCGGCGAATAAAGGTCGTGACGAAATTCCGTGTCGTAATCCAATCCGAAGTGCGCGGCGTAGGCATGTTTTACTTCTTCCTCGGTCTTCGCCTTGAGCAGCGCGTTGCTGAAGCTGGAAAAAACCTTGGTCACTTTCTTTGCCATGCCCGAAGATTAGGCAAGTCCGGCTGTCCCGTCAATTCAAGCGACAGTCAAAAAACCACCTCAAATCGGCATCCCGCCTGTTTTCCTTCAGACACCGACTATCCATTAGTTGTCATTGGAATGACAATGGATGGCGTTCTTTTTCCTCACTCTTTTTTTTAGGCAGGAAGCCGGATATTTGAGATAGTGGGGGGTGGAAAGGGCGACGATCAACAGCGTCGCGTTTGTATATGGCAGTCTATCATATTTCATTGGCATTCGTTCAGGCTTCAGATACCTCGCTGGACGGCACTGTCGAGAATGTCCTGGCAAAGATGGACAAGAACATCAACTTCACCACGCCGGATCCGGCATTGACGGTGATTGAAACGGCGCTGGAAGCGTTCAAAACCGCGATGACAGCGAAGAACCAGGGTGGCAAGGCGGCAACCATCGCCCGCGACAATGCGCGCGCGGCCTTGATTCTCCTCCTACGCCAACTCATCATCTACATCGAAAAAACAGCGCAAGGCGACCCGATCATACTGCTTTCATCGGGCTTCGACATCACCAGTTCAGATCGTGCTCCGGTGGTTTTAGTTAAACCGGCGATTCAAGGGATTGATTTCGGTTCGCCCGGCTCGGTGGTGCTGCATTGCGGCTCGATGAACGGCGCGACATTCCTGAAGGCGCAGTATCGCATCGCCGGCGGCGTGTGGGCGGACGGACCGACGAGCACACAGGCGCGCAACATCGTCATACCGGGTCTGGTTTCGGGCACGATGTATGATTTTCGCGTGCAGGCGGGCGCTGGAAACAATAATTTCAGCGACTGGAGCGATCCGGTAAGCCACATGGCGGCGTGATTTCGATTGGGACCGAGGATATGCCGCCTGACTCGGGCGACGGAGTGGACATCGTTCAGGCATGATGCGGCGGCATAAACTGCTCCGATAACATCCTGTCAACGCGAAACGCCGCGGGCGACGGTGTGAATGCCCTCATCGCCCTCATTTGATTGAGGTGAGCTATGAAAGAATCGGTGGCCAAGGGGAAAGAAGCCTGGCCGGGCGGCCCAACAGCATTACGTTCCGGGGATATCTGGCTATTGGGCGGGCGATTTTCCAACAAACGTGTCTGCACAGGCGGGCCGAAGGCGGCCAGTCCGCTTGTCAGGGGAATAAGAATGCCCCGACGTAGGAGCCGGGGGGATTTCATCGCCATTCCAAGAACGGCCTGGGAATGGGAACTGTCGGACATTCCGTTTTCAACGCGTTTGAGGCGCCTTTTACATAACATGAGATGCGAACGTCTAGGCAGCCTGCACGGACTTCGCTATTCCCAAATCATCCAATACCGCAACGTCGGAAAAATCACCGTGCGGGAATTGATCGCCTTCGTCAACAGTGTGCAACAAGGCGACTGGGGCACGGGATCAAAACCGGAAGCCAAGGCAGTTATTCACAAAACCGACGCAAAACCCTGTTGAAAAAACCAAACCGGGAAATGGAGACGGCCTGGTCGAGTGACTTCTGTTCCTCCACGTCAATTTTTTCAAGGACTGAATCGAATTTGCCCGCGTCATCGCCCAAATCCGCCTTCCAGCCGTCAACCAGCTCCTCGATTTTTTCCAGTTCACCCTTGTCCATCCAGATGCCGTCGCATTGCGTGCATTTGTGGAGGATGATGCCGCTGGTATCGCCATAATTGAAATGCTCCATCCGGACATTGTCACAGCTGGGGCAGTTCAATTCGTCGTGGTCGTCCTTTTCGGCGGTGAATTTCTCGGTGTTGACCGCGTCCAACGCCGCGATTTCCTCCGGTGTGAAGACCTCGTCGTGATGGTCGGCGATCTTTTGAAGTTCCCCGGCAAAAAGCCATTCGCCCCTGCAGCCGGGACAGGCTTCAATTTCCACGCCGTCGTATTCTTTCGCTGAGAGGACGGAACCGCATCGGGGGCATTTCATAATTGGATGCCGAATTATGCCTTCGCCACCACAGTTGCCGCAACACAAATGGCAAAATGCCGCAACATTCGTCACGCATAAACCAATCGTCCGCGCGGCTGTGGAATTTCCTGACCGTCGTCTTTTGCGGTCTTGATCCAAAATTTGATGGCGCCCTCGGCGTTTTCAATCGCTTCCTGCCGCGTCGAGCCGTGAGCCATGCAGCCGGGAAGTTCCGGCACATCCACGACATAGGCGTCGTCTTCCGTGCTCCACCAAATGATCATTTCGTAGCTGTTCGGCTTCATAACAATTTGTAAGTTGCCAGAGTTTTCCGCACTTGTCGAACTTGATATGGCTTGGCCTTCGCACCTTCGCGCTGAAGGTTGATCCGTTCCATCACGCCGGTCTGCGTGAAAATGTGGTGGCTGCCGGACACGCGCATCCGAAATCCTTTTGCCTGCAACAAATGGCAAAGTTCCTCGAACCGAATGTTCGCGTCCGAATCTCCGCGCAAAATTTTGTCGAGAGTTTTTCCGGCACTCATCGTCTTGGTGAATCACGCCTTCGCCACCAGTTGCCGCAACACAAATGGCAGGATGCCGCCGTGCTGGTAGTA
>CAYPTV010000235.1:0-5560 GCA_964413505.1 uncultured Bifidobacteriaceae bacterium
CCGACCTGCCCGCAGGTCATTTTTCAAATAATTTCACCAAAGACTGCCGCACTGCGGATGAACTTTCCAGCCAGCCGTCGAGAGCCGCCGAAAGGCCGGGCTGGCCCGATGCCGTTGAGTTTGCATTCGATGCGATATTCGCGGCCGGTGCGACGTAAAGCGGGATGCTCAAGTTGTCGTCCTTGGCGCGGATTTCTTCAAGCGTGGCGACGCGGGTGAAGCTGGGTTCGTTTTTGAATTGTTCGTAGGCGTGGACGATGCGCTCAATGTGGTCGTCGGTCAAAAAACTCTGGGCGCGTTCGCGGGTGACTTCATTGACGGCGTTGATGAGCAGAATTTTATTCTTCCGCGCCTTGGGTTTGGCGGTGCGACAGATGACGACGCACGCCTCCATCGGCGAGTTGTAGAACAGATTCGGCCCGAGGCCGAGGACGCATTCGATGGCGTCGGCTTCGATGAGCTTCCGCCGCATGTCGGCCTCCTCCTGCCGGAATAGGACGCCGTGCGGAAACAGAATGGCGCAACGGCCGGTCTTGGGTGCGAGGCTGCACTGGATGTGCTGCCAGAATGCGTAGTCGGCGCGGCCTTGCGGCGGCGTGCCGTAGAGATTCCGGCCCCACGGGTCGGAGGCGAAAGCATCGCGATCCCATTGTTTGATGGAATACGGCGGATTGGCCAGCACCACGTCGAAGCGCTGGAGGCGGTCGCCCTGAACGAACTTTGGCTCGGACAAGGTGTCGCCGCGCTCAATCCGAAAATCCTCAATGCCGTGGAGGAAGCAATTCATCCGGGCGATGGAGGAGGTCATCAGGTTCCGCTCCTGGCCGTAAAGGCGGACGTTGCGCCATTCCTTCTTCAGCCAACGCAGATGCGTGATGCACGAGAGCAACATTCCGCCGGAGCCGCACGTCGGGTCGTAAACGGATTCGCCCGGCTGCACGTCCAGCATTTCGGTCATCAGGTGAACGACGGTGCGGTTGGTGTAAAACTCGGCGGCGGTGTGACCAGCATCATCGGCAAATTTCTTGATGAGGTATTCGTAACCCTGGCCCAGCTCGTCCTCGGGCAGATTGGCGACGGTCAATTCCAGCGTGCTGAAATGCTCGACCATGTCGCGCAACATGGTGTCGGAGAGCCGGTCTTTATTGGTCCATTGGGCATCGCCAAAAATGCCATAAAGCTTGTCCGGGTTGGCCGTTTCAATGGTGCGCATGGCCGACTGCAACGCGGCACCGACATTCTTAGCCGCCTGCCGCACCTCGCGCCAGTGGGCTTCCAGTGGAATCTGGAAACGATGCTGCTCTTTGCCGGAGGCGTAGCGCTTGTCCCCGCCGGACTCGGCCAGCGCCGTCTGCGTTTCCTCGTCGAACACGTCGCACAGGCGTTTGTAAAAGAGGAGCGGGAAGATGAACTGCTTGTAGTCGCCAGCATCAATCGTCCCGCGCAAGAGCGTAGCCGCGCCCCAGAGATAGGATTCTAGCTGTTGTTGGGGGATGCGGGTCATTGCAATTTCTTGTGAAGCCAACGCCATTTTTTATATGCATTTTCCATGCACTTCTCGAAGGCTTTGTCCGTGCGAAGGAAACTCAAATTTCCTTCGGCAACTTTCTCGGCATAGTCGCGGTCGGCCATTAAATCGGAAAGCAAGAGACGAACCCGTGTTGTGGCGAGACGGCTGAGAACATCCTTGTATTCAAACGCCACCGACATCGTCGTCCCGTGTTGCTCGGCCAATTCTTCAAGGTCGTCGTGGTTGAGCAAGCCCTGGCAGAGCAGCGCCCAAAGCAGATTACGGGAGCGGTGGATGAACGCATACTTGTTCTGGCCTTTCTGCTCGATCTCCTGGGTGAACTTGCGGAGGTTAAATTGAATCTTGTAGCACAGCA
Source organism: uncultured Bifidobacteriaceae bacterium (assembly GCA_964413505.1). Taxonomy (GTDB): domain Bacteria; phylum Verrucomicrobiota; class Verrucomicrobiia; order Limisphaerales; family UBA11358; genus UBA11358. The sequence goes on from CAYPTV010000235.1 coordinate 1,887, forward strand.
GGATGTGGCGGGAATCCGCCTTCAACCGCCCATGCCGGAAGACCTGGTCATACGTCTTATCATCCTCGAAAATCCGACGCATATCGGAAAGGCGGCTGATCCAGCCATCCGTGAGAAGAAAAGTTTGCGTCAGCTTGAGCATCTGGACAGCGCGTGCATCCTCCCTGATGCCGTATTCATCCAAGTCCTCGGGGCTGAGTTGGTCAAAGGCGTTTTCCTGGCGTTCGTAGTAGAGGCCAATATCCGAACGGAATTTGTCCTGGAGTTCGAGTTGAATCAAGTCATTGGCGTGAAGATTCCACGGCTCGACGGGATTCTGCCGGTTGTTGTTGACCGTGACGCCGGTAACAAACTTCTGATCGGCATCGGTGATTATGCGGCAGAGAACGCGAATTGATTCAAAAGCAGCCTTGCCGGATTCGAGCTTCGGGTTGTCTTTATTTTTTTCGCGGAAACCCGCGACCGTGGTGACCGTCTGCGCGCCATTCAGCAACCGTGGGGCGCGCAACCGACACAAACCATCGAGTTTGTCCACCCTCTCGGCATATAGAGTGATGCCGTTATGATTGAAGGCAAAGACTTCCGGTGATTCGGATTGGTCCAAAACAATCTGCTTGAGGGCGTTGGAAATCGCCCGGTTCACGGCTTCGCCCTCGCCGAGTCCATATCGGATGTTGCTGTCGAAGAATCGTTGGCCGAGGTCGCGGTGCATCCGGCTCAAATCCGCAAGGCGGATGAAACCGATGTGCATTTTCTGGCCCGCCGGCCCTTCCGCGACAAGCAGGTCATCCAGAGGGACATCGAACGTGGTGGTTTGGCGCGGGTCGCGGACGACTCCCACCCGACCACTGGACGAACGAAACTCGACGACGAACCCTACTTTTCGTTCGCCGAAAAACTGGTCAACTAGATATTTCTTGTTTTCCAAATCCTCGCGCAGTTTTTCCAACACTTTGCTGCGTTCGGCCTCTTCCGGGTCGCCAGTGAAGACAAAACGAAAACATATCTGATCAATCATCGCACGGTTTTCGACCAGACAGCTACGAAGCTGGAGCAGAATTTGATTCTTGGCGTCGTCTTTGCCCGGCGAGAGGAAAATGCGCTCGACGCCAGCGTCAATCAGTCGCTGGAGCGAGCCTTTGAATTGGGTGTGGTTGTCGGAGTATTTGAACTGGAACAGGTAAAGATTGCGGCGTTGCTCGTCGAAATGAAAGCCATCCAAGCCGTAGTCATTTCCGCCAAAGGCCACCTGGTTGACGGCCTTTTCCCTGGGTAATTTATGTTCCTGTTCAAGGTAAAGTAGCCCGAAGTAATCCTCCCGGACGCCACCGCAGGTTGCTTTGAGGTCGGAGTGTGCCTGTGCAATGGTGCGATCGTTTATCATAAGTCATTTCGGGTTTTATGTAAGTAATTGCTCTCTTTCAAAAAGTGCGACGAGGTTTTCCTCGGCGGCGAAAGCTGCCATGGCGCTCCTCCGCAACTGTTTAATCGCCACATCCACCGTCAACACTACCTGGTCGTTCTTGGGTTCGACGTAGCGCGGAATGTTCAGGTTGTGGTCGTTGGCCGCGATTTCATCCAGCGTGACGACGTGGGCGATGCCGGTCACATTCTGGTATTTCCGATACCAATGGTAAATCTGCTCGACGTGTTCCGGCAGCAATTCGTTCTGCGCCCGGCCGGTCTTAAATTCCTTCGAGGCGTCCACAATGAGCACCTTGCGCTTGCGGTCAGGTTTTTTGCGCTGGCGGAAAATGAGGATGCAGGCGGCGAGGCCCGTGCCGTAAAACAGGTTCGGGCCGAGGCCAATGACCGCCTCAAGCAAATCCATGCCGAGAATCTTTTCCCGGATTTCACCCTCCTTGCCCATGCGGAACAACGCGCCATGCGGCAGCACCACGGCCATGCGCCCGGTCTTGGGAGCCATGCTCTTGATCATGTGCTGCACCCAGGCGTAGTCGCCGCTCTTGCCCGGCGGTATTCCTGCAAAATTCCGGCCAAAAGGGTCGCTGATCCAAACTTCTTCGCCCCATTTCTCCAGCGAGAACGGCGGATTGGCGATGACGCAATCGAACGTAGCCAGATTGTCGCCGGCAAAAAAGGCCGGGTTGCGGAGCGTATCGCCGCGCACGACCTGGAAATCCGATGCTCCATGGAGAAACAAATTCATGCGGGCGATGGCGGACGTAGTCAGGTTTTTCTCTTGGCCAAACAATTTGCCCCAGAGCGTGCGGTCATCGCCGTGGTTCTCCTTAACGTGGTGGACCGCTTCAAGCAACATACCGCCGGTGCCGCAGGTGGGATCGTAAATGGATTCACCTTCCTTGGGGTCGAGGATGTTGACCATCAACCTCACGACTGGTCGCGGTGTGTAAAATTCGCCAGCCTTTTTGTTGGTGGCGTCGGCGAACTTTTTGATCAGGTATTCGTATGACTGGCCGAGGATGTCGGCTTGCGCCGCCTGATTGCCGAGATTTATGCGGGAGAAATGCTCGATGAGGTCGCGCAGCAGTGAATCCGGCAGGCGGTCTTTGTTGGTCCAAGACGCATCGCCGAAGATGCCATATAGGGTTTCCGGGTTGGCCTTTTCAATCCCGCGCATGGCCCGCTGCAACGCCTGACCGACATTGCTCGCCACGGAGCGCACGTCATCCCAATGGCAATCCTCCGGGATTTGGAAGCGATAATTCTGCGGAAACTTGGCGTATTCTTCATCCCCGCCGGATTCAGTGAGCGCCGCCTGATATTCCTCGTCGTGAACATCGGAGATGCGCTTGTAGAACAGCAGCGGGAAAACATAGGTCTTGAAATCCGCCGCATCCACCGGCCCGCGCAGAATGTTGGCCGATTCCCAGAGATGGGATTCGAGTTGCGAGAGGGTGACGGCGGGGGTGCTCATACCGGGTGGTTATGCCGGAGGCTGGATCGGTCGGCGGTTGTCGCCGGGTCGGTTTCAAGTTTTGAAATATTATCCATGCGCGTCGTTGACGGATAAGTTTGCGGATAGAGCACGACAGACCAAATCGTGGCTTCAAAGCCCAAGGCCGAGCCGTTTGGCGGAGATTTTTTGCTGGCAGGTCGCGGCATTGCGCGAGTCTGCCAAATTGTGGCACGAGTGACAAGCGAGCGTGTCGCCGTTTGATCTAAATTTTATTTTTTAGCACGACACCGGCACGACTGCGCCAAGAAAATATGAAAGGCGTTCGGTGCGGCTGGACGGGGCGACGGACGGGACGAACGCATAATCGTCGCCGCCGGGCGCAACGGCCAGCCGCACGGAACGCCAGATGAACCGAATCCGTCGCGACGCGTGCGGTGGGTTGGCGCAGCGGATTGAGCGGAGACAACCGCCCGCACGGGCCAGCGCGGACAGACAGCGGAAATCGCTGTGGACATATCAGGATTTTCCAAGGATGAAGCACGGATGCGGACTGGTCGCGGTTACGGACTGGACATGGACTGACCACGGACTCGGACTGTGCGCGGTTGTGGACTGGATATGGTCACGGTCAAGTTGCGGCCACGGTCAGTTCACGGACTGGACACGGACATGTTATCAGACAGCTCGCGAACGTGGACTGTGCGCGGACACGGACAAACTACGGTCACGGTCGCGGACTGGATGCGGGCACGGACCGGACATGGTCACGGTCAAGATGCGGGCTTGGACTGAC
>CAYPTV010000236.1:0-5542 GCA_964413505.1 uncultured Bifidobacteriaceae bacterium
CAATGTCATCGCGATCAAATAATGCGCGTGCGATTTGTCATCATCCGTTTGCGCAATTTTCGCGGCGTTCTCGAAAATTTCCAGCGGCACGCGGTTGCCCCCATAAAAACCGGCGCCAGAATCGTTTGGCATTTGCGCCATGCGCCAGACGATTTTCAAATACCGTTCGCGCGCCAAATCCAGATCGCTTTGCCCCGCCCACCAGTCGAGCGCGGCCTGATAATGCGGCCACGCGCTGTTCCAGCCGTCATACCAGTTGTAATTGTTGCGCCGTGTCCATAAAAAATCGCCGAGGGATTCCTGGTCTTCTGCCCAGATGAGGTCGTGCTGGTCTTCGCGCGTGAGATCGCGGATTTGTTTTTCAAGACTGTCGCGCGCCTCGTCCAGTTTGGTTGGATCGGAATTGTCCGTCGCGGCGGCGGAACGCCATTGTGTGTCTGCAAGCCGAAAATTCACCCAGCGCGCTTCTTCCTGCGAAAGCGATGCAGCGTCCACTTTGCCGTAAATTTCACCTGCCTTGGCATAAGAACCTTCGGAGTAAAATTTTTCCGCGACGGCTTTGTTCGTCGAATAATCCGTCGCGGTCGGCTGGCTTGAGGCAGCAATCGTTGAGGCGGACAGAATTACAAAAATTCCGATTTTTGTAAAGTTCACGAGGCGGTTTTGAAAAAGTGTTTTCATGGGAAAGTTGTAATTGGCTCAAAGCCCCCTAATTGTGAGGCTCGTGTGAAAGGTCTGTAATTATTTTGTAAATTTTCATGGCTGGCCATGGGTTGCATCGGCGAGCTTATAACCGACGCCGTGGATTGTGAGCAGATGTTTGGGATCATTGTCGCCAAGCTTTTTGCGCAACTGGACAATGACCTGATCAAGCGTGCGCGTCGTGCCGTAATAATTGTAGCCCCATATTTCATTCAGCAGCTTGTCGCGCGACAGCACTTCGCCCGCGTGCGCGTGAAAAATCTGGAGCAGCTTCAATTCCTTTGCCGTGAGTTCTTCAACCGTTTTGCCGCGCCTGATCTGAAAGGTTTTTGGATCAATCGTCGCTGAACCAATTTTGAAATTCTGTTCCGAATAATTTTTTTCGTCAGCTTTGCCGCTCCGGCGCAGCAGTGCTTGAATCCGCGCCAGCAGTTCGCGCACGCCAAAAGGCTTGGTCACGTAATCGTCCGCGCCGAGGTCGAGGCCGATGACCTTGTCAATTTCCTGGCCCTTGGCGGTGAGCATGAGAACCGGCGTGGAATTTTTTTTTGCACGCAGTTGCTTGCAAATGTCATAGCCGCTCGCGCCCGGCAGCATCACGTCAAGGACGATCAGCGAAGGCTGAAATTTGCCGGCGGCTGCAACGGCTTCGTCGCCGCGATTGCATGAGCCGGTTTCGTAGCCTTCGCTTTTCAGGACCTCCTCCAGTCCGAGCAAAATGTGCGGGTCGTCCTCGATGATTAAAATTTTTGTTTTCATGCCGGTTCTCCTGCCAGTGGAATTCTAAAAATGAAACAGCTTCCGCCGCCTTCGCGGGCTTCGCAAACCACGTCGCCGCCGTGCGCCCTGGCGATTTGACGCGCAATCGTCAGCCCCAATCCAGAACCCTGGATGCCGCTGCTCAACGAATCGTGCGCGCGATAAAACTTCTCAAAAACTTTTTCCTCGCTGCCGCGCGGCACGCCGGAGCCGCGATCCAGGATTTTTATTTCTGCGTGAGACAACGGCGACTGCCTTTGCGTCAGCAGCAACGTGATTTCCTTTCCGCCGTTGGAATACTTTTCCGCGTTGGACAAAAGATTCATGATGATTTGAGAGAGCGCATCGGCGTCGCCGCGAATGGAAACCTGCGCGGACGGCAGTCCGCAGTCAAACTTGAACCCGTTTGTTTCGAGGTGCGGACGGAACGTTTCCGCCGTAGAACGCACGATGCCGGCCAGATCGCACGGCTGGAAATTGTATTTCTTCTCGCCGCTTTCCATGCGTGAAAAATCAAGGACGTTGTTGATGAGCCGCGTGAGCCGAGCCGCCTCGGCGGTGATGATTTGCAAATAAGATTTCTGTTTTGCTGAGTCATTCACGCGGCCTTCGGCAAGCAGTTCGGAAAACATGCGGATTGAAGTCAGCGGCGTTTTCAATTCATGAGAAACATTGCTGACAAAATCCGTTTTCTGCCGCGCGCGAGTCAATTCGAAATTCAAATTGCGGACGATGAGCCAGCTTCCGACGACGATGGCCAGCACGAGCACGGCGATAAGCAGCCCGATGGTGATATTGGCAATGCACGCGGCTCGCATGAGCGCGGTGGGATCCGCGAGATACGCGGCAACTTCCCAATGCGGCAGCGCATCGCCGATTTCCGTGGCGACGAACGGGTGCTTCCAGTTCGCTTGAAATCTGGACCGCGAAAAGGCGACGGGCTTGGCGTTGTCGTCGAGAATCGCGATGCAAATCTCGTTTTGCAGCGCCGGATCAGGCTGTATAAGTCCGCGCAAACCGTCCACGACGCGGTTCAAATTCAATTGTGCGCCGAAAATCAAATCCGGCTGAGTGCTCAAGCGATGCCAGAACATGAGATTTAATTTGTTTTGCAAAAACCGCGCGAGCATCCCGTCGGTCTGGTCGCCGATGAGCTGGGCAAACTCGGCTTCGGCGGGAATGACTTTTGATAAATTTTTCTGCTGCCCGTCCACCGCGCCTTCGTCCTTGGATGTATCCGAGATTTGATACATCTGGCTCTGCGGACTGACCGCGCGGGTTTGTGCCGCCTTGTAATTGAGCGTGTTCTGGGTTTGCGGCTGGCCGGTGGTGTCTTTTCTGGCAGCGATATCGTCGAACGCAAATGCCTGCGTCGGTGGCACGGCAACCGGGGATGCTGGCGCGTTCAAATCCTTGGCCACCGCCATTTCCGTTTTTTGTTGCGGCGCCGGAGAAATCGAATCGGCGAGCGAACTGTTCACCGTCGCCGGTTGCACTGTGTTGGCACTGCTGGAATTATTAGCTCCGCCGCCAAATCCACCGCCGCCGCCACCAGCGCCGCCAATTCTGCCGCTGGAAAAATTATTCGCGGCCAAAGTTGTGGATTGACCGGAGGGCGCGGAAGCAAAAGTGTTTGGCGGCGGTGCGGCGGCACTTGGCATGTCCGATTGTCCGGCAAGTTTCAATTGCAGTCGCTGTTGCTGCGGCGCTCCGGCGGAACTGGCGGAGACCGAGTTTAGCGCAAACGAAGATTGGTTCGCCTGGCTGCGACCGAAACCAAACGTGTTGGCGTTGGCATTGTTCGCGCTCGAATAAACCTCCACCGGCTCGCGGTTGCCGAGGAATCCGCTGTTGTCCAGGCGGAACATCTGCGCCTCGGGGCGCGTGTTTGGCGCGGGCGAAAGGATTTTCCCCGACAGCGTGACGCAGAAACCAACCTCGGCCAGCGGCCAGTTGCGCCGAAGCTGCTTGTCAAATTGCGCCGCGACTTCCCGCGCGTCTTTATCGCCTACCAGGGTTTCCACCTGCGCGGAAAATTCCTGCTGCCGCTGCGCGAGATAATCGGAAATGTTTTGCGCGAGCGAATCGGTCACACGCTGGTCAAACAAGGACTGCTGGCGTTCGATGAGGAATTGCTGGTCGCGCAGCGAGCGCACGGCCAGCCACGCGAGCACGAGGCTCGGCAGGATGACGGCAAGCACAAAGACAAGTGCGACTTTTTTCATTTGTGTTCTGTGCGAAATATCCCAAGTTCGCGCTCATAACCAAGCTCATTTTGACAATTCATCCGGTGAACGCTTCGACAGGAATTCAATGTCCCGCTTTGAGCGCATTGACGCGCGCTTCATACGCTTTGAAAAACCGTTCGTTGAGAAATTGATTTTGGTCTCCCTGCGCGAATTGTTCGAGCAATTTCTTCTCGAATGCCGGCGTGAGCAATTCGCTGCGGCTCACCAGCACGCGCCTCTGACGGCTTGGTGGTGGATCAACCGTCAGCGGTAGCACCGAGCTTGTGAAGCTTTCGGGCCCGATCCAAAACGCACGCAGGCCCGGCCGTTCAAAATAACTGAGCCACCACGTTTGCAGCATCGCGTCGGCTTCCTTTGGAAACAGGCCCGCCTGGATCAACGCGCCGCGCATCGTCGCGTAAACCTCGTGCTGCCAGTTTGTCGAAGTCACCGGCTCGGCAAGTGTCACCATCCGCGTTTCTCCGGCCTTCAACGAACCGAGCAGCACAAACCTTACTTCGTCACCGTATCGCGGGTGATTGAAGATGAGCATGGCTGGAACTGGCGCAGATGAAGGGTTTTCGATGCGCAGGGTGTCATCCGCTGGCAACGTGAATTTCACCGGCAGGGAAAATTTCCCAATCCGCGATAAAAAAGAAATTTCTCCGCCTCGCCGTCTTTCGTCCGCACCAAAGCCGAGTCGGTCTGGCGCGGATAAAGCCACGTCGGCGTCGCGCCCGGCTTGAAAACTGACGCATTATCGTCCACCGACAGTGGCTGAACCTGCACATCCCAATCAATGCTGCCGTTGTATTTTTTTTCAAAATCAATGCCGCCGCCGTCGGGCATGGCGAAATTAGTGTAAGGCGGTGGAGTTTCCCCTCCGCTGCGTTGCGGAAACCACTGGCTGATGGAGCCGCCATTGAAACCGACATGAACGTGCGCCTCAAAAGGCTGCTCCGTGTAAAAATATATCACCGGCGTCTCCATTTTGATCGTCACATTATGAAGTGGGCGAATCCAACCCTTGACGAAATACGGCCCCATCCCTTCATGCGAATGAACAAAGAACGGCAACGGTTCTTCTTCCTGCTGGAGTCCCGGCAGCAACACGCCGTCCGAACCGGACACGGAAGTGAACGTGCCCCATTCGTGAACGGTGTAATTGGCTTGAGCGCGGACAACTTGATAAAATATTCCCAAAATTGCGGACAAGCAGAAAAGTTGAATAAGTTTTTTCATATCAAGATTTTGTTAACGACGGTGAAATGACATTTAGCTCCGTCCCTTCAAATGGAATTGAAGTGGTGTGAACATTCAATAAAGGGCCCAATTCAAAAATGTTGGTGTAACCGTAAGACCGCAACGAGGTGTAAGTAGATATGTTGAGCGAGGCGGAAGGAGCTTTTGTAGCAAATGAGACCGGGCTGCCTTCAAAGTTGTTATTGCAGTAGATCAGAATTTTTACGTCTTTTGACGAAATGATTTTTGCCAAAGTCCCGGCGGTGAAGTCAGTGAATGGAAGATTGACTGCGCCGCGAATGTGCCGGAGTTCATATTTTGAAGCGCTTCTGGCGTCCAAAAGAAAGGCCTTTTTGTCGGCCATGGCTTCTATGAACTGCGGTTCGGTCAGGCGGTGGGATTCCCGTTCGCTCGCGGAAGCGACAACAACCTTTTGAAATTCCTTGTAATCAATGAGCGGGTTTGGAATCGGTTCGGTGGCAAGAATTGAACTGGTGCCGATAAAAAATGTGAAAAGCAGTGTTTTCATTTTGACAGGTGTTTTTGAGTTAGTCTGATTTTGAATTGCGCGTGTTGTAAGATTGCGACTGCAGAGTTTTGCGCGTGGCGGA
>CAYPTV010000237.1:0-5484 GCA_964413505.1 uncultured Bifidobacteriaceae bacterium
CCCACTTGATCTTGCCGCCGGGGATGCCCCATTTGTCCGACCATTTGTGCGTGCGGATCATCAGCACCTCGCCAGCGCCGTTGAAGATAAGCGCGCCGACGGTCGCCAGCGGCGGCTGCGATTCCTCGAACTTCCTCATCAGCGGCTTGAAATTGAAGTCGTTCTTTTCCAGCAGCCCGCGCAATTCCGAAAGATGCTCCACTATCAAGTCCGGCTGTGCGGCGCGGAGCTGTTCCAGCGTGTTGTAGCCCGTCAGCACCGCGCACGAATGCACGCCCCCATGCCTGGCCGTCTCGATGTCATGCTCCATGTCGCCGATGAACAGCGTTTCGTCGGCGCGCAAGCTGTTTTCGCAAAGCACATCATGGATTTTTTCACGCTTGTCCCGGACATCCGTGTAGGGCTTGTCGAGAAAAGCGTCGAAGCCGGTGGCCCGGCAATGCGCTTCAAAATGGTCGGACTGGATGGCGCTCAACAAAAACGTGTGGAGCTTGTTCGCGCGGCAGAACTTCAGGAATTCCCTCGCGTGCGGCAGTTCCACCACGGATTCCTGCGCGCGGCGGAACTCGGCGTGGAACCACTCCTCAAGCTGGCCCATCGGCACGTCCGGCGTGTGCCGGTCGTAAAACTTCGTGAACGGCAGCGCAAACTCCGCCCGAAACTGTTCGAGCGACATTTCCGGCTTGCCGGATTGCTTGAGGACAAAATTGGACGCCTTCAAAACAGCCGGCAGATCGTCCACCAAAGTTCCCGACCAGTCGAAGATGATGTTGCGGATCACAAAAAGAATTTAAACACCAAGACACCAAGACACCAAGATTTTGTTTCTCTTTGTGCCTTGGTGCCTTTGTGGTTAAAAATGGTTGTGCTCATCGCATTCAACAAACCGTTCGGCGTGCTCTCGCAGTTCACCGGCGACGGCTCGCCCAACCGTCCGCTCGCGGAATTCGGGTTTCCGAAAAATGTCTATGCCATCGGACGGCTCGACGCAGATTCCGAGGGACTGCTGTTGTTGAGCGATGAAGCGCGCTGGAACGACCGGCTTTTGAATCCGCGTCACGCCCACGAACGCGAGTATTGGGCGCAGGTGGAAAAAATCCCGGCGCCCGAAAGCCTGAAGAAATTGGAAACGGGAATTGTGGTTCAAGGCCGGAAAACTTTGCCGTGCCGCGCATGGATTTTGGAGCCGCAGCCGGAGGTTGAGGTAAGGAGCGCAGTCCTCTGCGCGCCGTCGGACATAATTAAGGCGACATCCGGCGCGCACGGAGTGACGCGCCCTACCTTGGCCCCGCGCACCCCACCCATCCGTTTCCGCAAATCGGTTCCCGATTGCTGGATTGGATTGGAACTGGTCGAAGGCAAGAACCGTCAGGTGCGGCGGATGACGGCGGCCATTGGGCATCCGACCTTGCGGTTGATACGCGTGCGCATCGGCGATTTCTGGCTGGGCGACCTGCCGCCGGGCCAATGGCGCGAACTGACTCCGCCGGAAATAAAATTGGCAACTCCAGGTGCAGGCAAATAAAAAGAACGCGCGGACATGTCTGGCGCGCCCTGGTTTTGCAAGGTTCGGGCTTTCGTTGGTTCAGATGAACATCAGGCTGACCAAACTGCTCCACTTGCTTGGTCCCGCCGCGCCGACCGCATTGACCGCGACGGTGTAGATCACACGGCCCGGCGTCAGGCCGGTGAACGCCTAGGTGGCCGCCGTGCCTTGGCCGGTGACGGGCACCGCTCCCGGCGTGTTCGGCGTGCATGTCCAATTGTAGGTGGACGCCCCGAAAACCGGACTGGCCTTGGCTATATGAGCTGTGTAATTAAATGAATCGGCAATTTTTATTCCGGCTTTAATGAAATGTAACTTTTTTTAGACACTTTTTACCCATTTTGGGCGCGAACTGGAAGCCACCCGATAAAAACCCATAAAAACGAGGGAAAATTTGTAATTTCTTAATACTAAGGGCATGATTCTTTGTATTAAGAGCCACGTTCTTAACACTGCGGACGACGTTCTTTGTATTGAGAACCCCATTCTTAATACTACGGACAGGGTTCTTTGTATTGAGAACCCCATTCTTAATACTAGCTACGGTGGATTGGAACATCATTTGTCCGCAACTTGCGTTAACGCGAAAGAGGTTGAAGAAGCCGCACAATATCTTGCAAAACAATTGGATGAAATCGTCACAAAAGCGCAGCGTAAGTTTTCAAAGTAGCCCACCACCAAATTTTGACAGTGATGCAGTTTGAAACCTGAAACACTTCAGATTCACTCTAAAACTTTGGCGATGGCTTCGCGCAGTTCTTCTTGAGTGAATGGTTTGCCAATAACCAAGTCCACGCCCGGAAGCGGGTCGCCGCAAGCCTTTGCAAGTGCGCCATTGGACGAAATCATCAGGACCGGCTGTTTGGGCAGGCGCTCCTTGATGCGGGCGGCCAGCGTGCTGCCTTTCATTCCTGCCATGGAAAAATCCGTGGTGACCAGGTCGAATTTGTCCTGTTCAAGCATGAGCAACGCATTCTTGCCGTTGTCAGTCGTTTGAACAGTGTGCCCGTCAATCTCAAGCAAACACTTGACGAGTTTAGAAATGGCGGAGTCGTCCTCCACCACTAAAATCTTCCATACCGGCTTTCCCTTGCTCGTTTCCTTGGGCTGCAAGAAGGCGATTATTATGCCCATCTCCCCAAAAAGCTACTTTTAGTTATCAACAATTTACAACCCCGGCGCAATCGGGCTGACGATTTCCTCCAGCGTCCAGACGTGATTTGAAATCCCCGCTTCCATCGCTGGCGTCACGCGCAATGTCTTGTGAACGGGGATTAAAATGAGCCTCGTCACCTCGTCTCCTACAAATCAAGAGTGGACGACGAAGCCGCGTCCGGCGCGCCAGAGCGTTCGCTTTCCGGCAGGTGCAATGTGAAAGCCTTTCGGTTTGAATTCAGGCCGGGTGCGCCGGCATTTATGTTTGGCGGAAGCGTCTGGAAGTGCAAAGATTGCGGAAATGTTTTTGGCAGACATAAATTTGATCCGAGACATATCGCCGGTGTCGGAATAAAAATGGACCATGGCACAATCATTTTGCTGATCTTCGCGGTCACCTACATCGCGATCGCCGTCGGGCGCGTTCCGGGGCTTAAGCTCAACCGTCCCGGCATCGCCTTGCTGGGCGCCATCGGCATGATGATCCTGGGCGGCACCACCACGGCGCAGGCCGTTTCCTATGTCAACTGGCCCACGGTCTTTCTGCTGTTCGGATTTTTTGTCATCTCAGCCCAGCTCCGGTTGTCCGGGTTTTATGACAGGGTGGCCGCCGGCTTCGCCGACCAGCTCGGCCATCCCGCGCGGTTTTTGCTCATCCTGATGGTGGTGACCGGCGGCCTTTCCGCGTTCCTGAACCACGACATCGTCTGTTTCGTTTTTGCTCCGATTGTCGGCGTCGCGCTCCTGCGCAAACAGATCAATCCAGTCCCGTTTTTGATTGCGCTGTCCATCTCCAGTAACATCGGCGCGGCGGCCACGCTCATCGGCAACCCGCAGAACATGATGATCGGCGAGGTCGCAAAGCTGGATTTTGGCGGCTACATGCTTTGGAGCAGCGTGCCGGTGATTGTGGCGATGGGCGTGACGTATGGAATCATCTGGTTCATGTCGCGAAACAATCTTCAGGCGTCGCCGCCGGGTCAAAATGTTTTTGTGCAGCAGGATTATCCGTTCAACCGGCTGCATACCATCAAGGGAATTTCCATACTGGTCGTCGTCATCGGCATGTTCTTCACGTCCATGCCCAAGGAAGTCATCGCGCTGACCGCCGCCGGCATCCATCTGGCCAGCCCCAAGTTTCGCACCGATGACCTGCTCGGCCTGGTGGACTGGCCGATTCTGGTGCTCTTCATGGGATTGTTCGTGGTGGCCGGGGCCTTTCAATCCACCGGCCAGGGCGAAGAGGCCGTTCACCGGCTGGCGCAGGCAGGGTTCAATCTCAACACGCCGTTCAACCTGACGCTCACGACGGCGGCGATGAGCAGCCTGATCGGCAACTCGGCGTCCGTGATGCTGCTGCTCAAGATTGTCAACCTCGCCAATCCCGTCACGCCCTACATACTCGCGCTGGCCAACAGCTTTGGCGGCAGCCTCATCGTCATCGGCAGCGTGTCCAACATCATCGTCGTCCAGCAGGCGCACGCGATGGGAATAAGAATCTCATTCTGGGACTTCGCCCGGCTGGGAATTCCTGTGACGCTGGCGGCGCTGGCGGGACTGCTCGCGTGGGTTTTGCTGATGCAGCAATAAAATCGGAATCTGACTTTTCTTCCTCATCCTCATCGTTAGTATTGACGGGTATTTTAGGACGAGAATGATTCGCCCGACGGAAATGAAAACCACATTCAATTTGTCCTCAATATTTTAGCATTTCCAAACATCCGGTCATGTTCGTATTTCACCTGATTGCCAATTGCTGTCCGCACTTGCATTTTGTCCGATGTTGGCGCAATTTGCGTCCGCAATTTTAACCGATCAACCAAAAACCAAGTAAAAAATTATGGCACACGAACTCCCTCCGCTGCCCTACGACAAGGCGGCCCTCGAACCCCACTTCGACGCGTTGACGATGGAAATCCATCACGACCGCCATCACAAGGCTTATGTGGACAACCTCAACAAGGCCATCGCCGGCAACGCCGCGCTGGAGGCCAAGTCGCTCTGCGACCTGATCAAGGACCTGGCATCGGTTCCGGACGCCATCCGCGGCCCGGTCCGCAACAACGCCGGCGGCCATGCGAACCACTCGTTCTTCTGGAAGATTCTCGGCCCGAACGCGGGCGGCGCGCCCACCGGCAAGCTGGCCGACGATATCAAGTCCACGTTCGGCAGTTTTGACGAGTTCAAGGCCAAGTTCGAGGCGGGTGGCATCGGACGTTTCGGCAGCGGCTGGGTCTGGCTCGTGAGCAACAACGGCAAGCTGGAGATCGTCTCGACGGCCAACCAGGACACGCCGGGCATGGGCAAGGCCATCGCGGGTTGCGAAGGCAAGCCGGTCATCGGCTGCGACGTGTGGGAGCATGCGTATTATTTGAAGTATCAAAACAAGCGCGCGGATTATCTCAAGGCGTTCTGGAACGTGGTGAACTGGACGGAAGTGGCGAAGAATTATTGAGTGCCTGCTGACGGCCAGTCCTTGCGGACGGCCACCATTCAAACAGCAAGAGCAAAACGCGCCGAGGCAACTTGGCGCGTTTTTGCTGGAGTGTCGGCGTTGTGCGCCGATTTCGAGCCGCAGCCTCGACGCTACAGACAAACCTGCCCGCTTTCGTGTTCGCTTTGTCGTTTTTGCTTCATGCGAATACTGCAGGCACACTGTCGGCGGACATCAGCAATCGTCCGCTTTGCGGAGGTCTAAAACAAAAGAAAAGCGCCAATAAAACCATTGGTTTTATTGGCGTTTCAAATTGGTTGCGGGGGCTGGATTTGAACCAACGACCTTC
>CAYPTV010000238.1:0-5439 GCA_964413505.1 uncultured Bifidobacteriaceae bacterium
CGGCTTCCTTCCAGATTATTTGTGGCTTCGGAATAATTCCCGGCCATCATCGAATTGGAAAGCGGTAGATAACCGGCCACCTTCAACTCAATGACTGTATCCAGTCTGTCCCAAGTATTGGTGCCTTGCAAAGTCAGTGATACTCGATAGCTATTTTGTGACAAAGACACCTTCTGTTTATTGGCCAGCAGCCTTGCCGAGCCAAACTTTTTATGGTCGGCTGGCGTCGGCAGCACCAATGTTTTTCCGGTCGGAGGTTTGAGCACATGCAGGTATTCGAAACGGTCATCAGTTGACTTAGTAGCCACGCCCCATGACAGGCTTTGGATGGTTACGCCCGGCTCCGTCACATACGAGGTGCTGGCGTAGGTGTTGGTTATTGAGCACGCGATCGGGCGAAGATATTTTCCAACCAATTGCATGGCTTGCAACACTCCATCTTCCCATCCATGTCCGGAATAAATGCCTGCCGCCCAGGCCGGCCCGCCCGACATGGATCTGATACCCGAGTTTAGCACCGTATACCGGAAAATCGTTTCGGGGGAATACTTCAGAGTGAATTGTCCTTTAGGCCTGCTGGCCCACCAGTTGAAACCGATATACGTCGCGCTGGAAATGTCAGGTGCGGGCCAGATATTTCCGTCCATAGATAATGAGTTGATTTCCTTGTCGCCGAGATCGCAACCATAGATGCTCCCATAGTAGTTCTGCAGCATGATGAGGTTGGTATTGGCGGCTTTGATGGTTTTGCGCAACCGGGCGTAATCCACATATTTTTCGTTTCCACCATGCTCGTCAATATAAACGCCTTCAATGTCATGGCCGTATCGGGAAATCAGATCGCCATAAATGTCGTTGATAAAGTTGTTCCATTTTGCGTAGTCGAACGTGGGACCCCAGCCGGTGGCCATCTGCTCGGCAGCGGTCAAATCATGCCCGTCACTTGGATGCGTATAGAACAAAACGCGAATGCCTTTGGCTCTGACCGCCGTGATCATGTCTCTTAGCACATCGCGCCGGGAAGCATGGCCGGGAAGCCAGTGGTTCATCTTCGGGCTGGGCCATAAACAGTTCATGTTCGCGTGCCAGGCGGTGAACAGAACATATTCCACCCCCATTGAATGCAGGTCGTCAGCGAAGCGTGCGGCATCAAAACGGTCGGCCAAATCATCCAACCCGGCGGGAACGGAACCATCTGGATTGATGGTTGCCGTGTAAGCCGTCCCACCCCAGACATAATGAACGAAAAATCCATACTTCATTTTTTGAAAGTTCTGAATTCCTAGCTCCTGAGCGCAAATTTTATGCGGATAGTTCAGGGCCGCTACAGTTGTCAGCAAAAGGAAACCTTTTAACAACTTTCTGAACAATGAATCCGGTTGCATTTCCAGAAATTTAACAACTAACAAGTTAAAAGCAAGGCGCCGAGTCTGCTCGACGCCTTGCCAACCCCTAAATGCCAGTGACAGGAACCCAACCTGCCACCGACTCGCATTCCGCTATTTTACCAAGCGGAAGAACTGTGCACTGTTGGTGACCGGAATCGTCACTTCATTGGTGCCATTGACCACAGTGGGTGTGCCACCCGCCGACTGCCACGAGGCACCTGCGCCCAGTGCTGCCGAGCCGGTCAAACCGAATCCAGTGGCTGACGCCGGCCATGAGATGAGCACCGAACTGCCCTGCGGTTGTATTGTCAAGGTCGGCGCCACAGTTGCCAACGCAGAGGGAGTTCCATCCACTTCAATTTCGCGATAGACATAGTAGGATCTATTATTGAGGACAACGCGAATGGCATTGACGTGTGAAGCCAAGATGCCGCCTGCCGAATTGGTGATGGCTTCACGCAATGAACCATCACCGGGCGAAGGATTAGACACGGTGGTGAGCAAGTTAAAGGTAGCGCTGCCTACTTGCCGGTAATAAACTGTATGTTCCTGTCCGGCCCGATCTGCCCAGCCTGAATAGGTGACTACCGACGCAATGTCATATCCGTTCGTGTTGACCGAGGTGTCAAATATGAAATCATAAGTGCCAATATTCATAATATTTGCCGGATTGGCAGTAGAACTCTCATGGGCTGTTCCGGTGGTGCCGTTGCGCATATAAGTGCCGGTGAAGTTGTTGCCACTGGCGGCGGGATTAACCGATGCCAGATTGTTAAGTATCAGGTTATTAATTCCGGTGTTGACAGGAATGCTCGGAAGAACGTCGCCGGCGTCAAAAGTGGTCACAACAACCGGTATGCTTGACACCACATTTATGAAGGCATTGGTGCTGGCGCTGCTGCCCGTCGGGTTGCTCACGAGCAACCGGTAGTAGCCGGAATCAGCAAGTCCCAAGTTGGTCAGTGTCAGTTGCGGCGAGGTGGCTCCCGCGATGTTGTTGGAGTTTTTCTGCCATTGATAGGTCAAGGGCGCGGAACCGCCGGCATAAGCCGATAGAGTTGCCGAGCTTCCGATCAGATAAGTTCCGCCGACTGGTTGGGTCAGAACTGTCGCCGAATTGGAAGTCGAATAAGCAGCGGTAAGCGTGAAGTTTGTCACGGTGCCGCCGCTGGTGTTCAGCGAACCAAATCCCACCGTGGAAATGGTCGGACCGGAACCGCCAAATGCCGTTGGGCCGGACACATTGGTGCCATCGGTCTGGAAGGTGAACGTCCAGGCGCTGCGGCTTGCGGGACGCGTATCCAAGATCATCGCGTAAGTGTGCCGTTCATGCGGGGTAACTACCGTGCCGCTTTGGCCAGCCGTGCCGGGTCCAATAAAGACTTGGTTGTTCTCACCGTCATCAGGACGTATTAGACCCCAGCCAACCGGGCTGTTCACCGTATGCCACGGATCGTTGACATCGGTTCCATTGGCATAGCCCAACGCGAGCCAGCTTCCATTGGTGCAATCAATGGCGGCGGACAAGGTATAGACGTTTCCGGCCTGCGGAATGAACGGCAAAAATGCATTGGCTGAATGATTATTTGTTGTGCTTGCCCAGGCTTCAGTTCCGTCGCTGCCCCACTGACCGTTGGCAATCCAAGGTTGGTTGCCGGTGGTGTCGGGGAAATTACCGTTGATGCTGCTGGTTACGTATGAGAAGTTATCCTGATAGATTGTGTTCACCACCGGCACAATCACCTGCACAAAAGCTCCCACGCTGTTGGTGCTGCCCTGCGGATTCGTGACTATCACCCGGTAACTGCCAGCGTCTGATGTTTGTAGATTATTGAGTGTGAAAACTAAATTAGTCGCGTTAGGAATATTATTCGAATTCTTCTGCCACTGATAGGTTAGCGGATCGCTGCCGCCCACCTGGGCGCTCAAGGTCTTGGTTTCCCCGACAAAATTAGTTCCGCCCACCGGTTGGAGCGTTATGAAGGGAGCCGCAAAGGGAACTTGCTGCGACAATACAAAGTTCATCACATGGCTGGTCGAAGCACCTTCGTTGCCAAAACCCACGGTTGTGATGGTGGGGCCGCTTCCGCCGAAGACGGTTGCCGGGACATAAACAGTCCCGTTGGCAAGGTAAGTGAAAGTCCAGTTGGCGGAAGATGATGGGGTTGTATCCAGAATGATCTGATAGTGGGTCATGGCGGTGGGAGCATAATTAAAGGCCTGCCCGTTTCCTGTGTAGGGTCCGATGAAAGCCTGGTTATCTTGGTTTGGCGGCGGAGAATTATCTCCGCGTGCGAGAAACCAGCCGACCGGGCTGTTCACCGTATGCCACTGATCAACAACGTCCGTTCCATTCGCAAACCCCAAAGCGGTCCAGTTGTTCCCCGAGATATCAAAGTTCTCAATGTCCGCTGACAGAGTATAAATGCGGCCTGGTTGCGGAGTGAATGGCAGGAACGCGAGGCCGGTTCCAGTCGTGGCTGCCGCTTCCGATCCGTCCGTGTTCCAAGTGGTCGCTGCCGTCCACGTCGCTGAGCCGGTGTCGGTGGTGTCGGGAACCCGGCCATTCAATGTGGCCGCCGAGTTGCCCATGGTGTCTGAATAAATCACCGTCACCGGCGGAGCGAGCACGCTGATGGCGGCGACAATGCTGGTCACACTGCCGGCTGAATTCGTGATCACCACCTGATAATTCCCGGAATTCGTGGCCACGGCATTTGTAACCGTAAATATGTCGGTAGTGGCACCGGCAATAATATTGGAATTCTTGAGCCACTGGTAGCCAATGCCAGTGCCGCCCGCATTAACTGAAAGCGTAAATGGATTGCCGACGAAGTAAGTGCCGCCGACAGGCTGAATCAAAACCGTCGGCTGCGTGACCGGCAAGGAGTCAAAGGCCAGTCCGGACAACCGTGGAACCGTATTGGTTGTGCCTGCCAAATCAATGGTGATGCTAATGTCGCTGCTGCCAGCGGGAATGTCCCACGATTGATAGGTGGTGTAGCCAGCGGTGTTGATCGAAAGGCTTGGATCCCCGCTCAACTGGCTCACGGGTCCACTGCCATCGTCCAAGGTGACATCCATCCCTAGAGGGTCGTCATTATTGGGTATGCCGGCATTGCCCGTGACAGTGGTGTTCTCACTGATGGCGCTAGTTTCAAAAAATGTCAGCGGGTTCGGGTTGTTGCCGAAGATCAAAGTAAGCCGAAACGCAGGCGAACTGCTGCGTTTGAGTTTCAGGTTAAGCACGTTCGTTCCCGCCAGGCTTGGCATGATGCCCGCGCCCGTAAAACCGATGCTGCCGGGCACTGTGTCGAGTGTTCCGCAATCGCCAAACTCACCGCCCCATGAACTTCCCACCTCCGCGTTGGTAAATTCAAGATCCGTGATGTAACTCGGCATCGCATTGATGCCTTTTGGATCGGGGGTGATCACATTCGTGCCGACCAACAGCGGATTGCGGTAACCAAACTGTTTGCCGCTCGGCAAAAAATAACCGGCGGACCCATACACATTGTCGCCGTCAATATCGTTGGGTTTGGTTACGCCCGGCGTGCGCCAGGAACTGCCGGTGGCAATATCATTGCCAACAAAGGTGACTGCGGCCTGCGCAGAAAATCCCCATAATGACAGGATCAATGTGGTGCAGAAGACTGCTTGTTTAATGACTGCTTTCATAGTTTGGTTGGAATTGGTTTTTTTTATTTACCAACGAGACGCAAGCACACAACACGAAGACATGCTCGCAAACTTGTTGGTCATGTAGTAATTTCTAATTCAAAAGGCGAAAAAATCCAATAGACGAAACCGCCTATTAAATGTATTTTTTTAACAATGCCTCGAGTTGGCGGGTAGATATTTGACCCGGATTTTCCAGATTAATTCACAAGCTGAAGTTAATCTGGAAAATCCAAGTTTAAGATCGGTAATGGAGGGGTTGCTCTTTTATAACAAAGATTATTGTTGTGCATCCGGTCAAAATGTTTGTTTGGCCATCAACCTGGAAAAATTCGAGATTTGAACAATCGGAAGAACGCCCAAACGACTTAGG
>CAYPTV010000239.1:0-5415 GCA_964413505.1 uncultured Bifidobacteriaceae bacterium
TTCGTGCGAACCTCGCGGCGCTTTTCATCATCGGCGTGCTCATCAACATCGGCATGTGGAGCGAACGCTTCGTCATCGTCGTCGGCTCGCTGTATCAGGATTTTCTGCCGTCAAGCTGGGGCAAATACATCCCGACGCGCTGGGACATCGCGCTTTACGTCGGCACGCTCGGCGCATTTTTCATGATGTATCTGCTGTTCGTAAAATTCCTGCCGATGATCGCGATCTCGGAAGTCAAAAGCGTGATGCCGGAGGCCAATCCGCATCACCGGCTCGGCGGCGCGAAAGGAGAGAACCGATGAAACATTACGGCCTCATCGCTGAATTTGACTCGCCCGCCGCCATCCTGCGCGCGGCGGAAAAAGTCCGCGACGCCGGCTACCAGCGCTGGGACACCTTCACGCCGTTCCCGATCCATGGGATGGAAAAAGTGATGAAGCTCGGCAACTCGCTCGTCGGCTGGGTCTCTCTCGCGATGGGCGCGGGCGCATTCTTGTCCGTCGTCGGATTGATCTGGTTTGCGAACGCGTTTGATTATCCGCTCATCGTCGGCGGCAAGCCGATGTTCAGCGAGCCGATGACCTTCGTGCCGGCCTACATCATGATGATCATGGGCGCCGCCGTCGGCGCGCTTCTGGGAATGCTCGGACTTAACCAGTTGCCGCGTCTGCATCATCCGCTGTTCGCGAATAAAAATTTTGCGCTGGCAACACGCGACAAATTTTTCCTCGCCATCGGCGCGACCGACCCGAAATTTTCCGAAACCGAAACGCGCAAACTGCTCGAAGAAATCGGTGGCACCAACATCGAGCTTGTGGAGGACGCAGACTAATATGCGCTACATCATTTCCATGCTGTTGATTGGCGCGGCGCTCGGTGCGGCGGTGGTTGGCATCGCCGGATTGCCGGGCCGGCTTTCGCGCAAGCCGCCCATCGAGGTTTTCCCGGACATGGACCGCCAGGCGAAACTGCGTCCGCAGAAGCCGTTCGAATTTTTCACGAACGGCATCAGCTCGCAACTGCCGCCTGCCGGGACAATCGCTCGCAGCGAGCCGATTCAAACCGTGGACGGCCCGGTCTATCGCTTTGAAGATGCGCCGGTCAACACAGGGAAAATTTCCGGCACGACAAATTTCATCGAGACGAATCCGCTGCCGGTCAATGATGCATTGCTCGCACGCGGTCACGAACGCTTCGACATTTATTGCGCGCCGTGCCACGGCAAGCTCGGCGACGGCAACGGCATCACCAAAAAACTCGGCTTGATGCCCGCCGTGGCGAACCTGCACGACAAGCGGATTGTTGAATTGGCGGACGGCGAAATTTTCAACACCATCACTTTTGGAAAAAGCACGATGGGTGCGTATGGCCCGATTGTTCCGACCGAGGACCGCTGGGCTATCATCGCCTATTTGCGCGCGCTACAATTGAGCTGGCTCGGTTCGACCAACGATCTGACGGCCGACCAACAAGCCGCGCTGAAATGATTATGAGTTCGCACAAAGACACAACTCATTTGCCGCCGCCGCTGGATTTGTCCAGCTGGCGCAAGCTGCCCGCCGTGTTGATGGTTGTCGGCGGAATTTTGTCCGCGATCGGCGCAATCGTGCGACCAACGGCGTTCGGGTTTTCATGGCTGATGGCGTTCATGTTCTATCTGACCATCGCTCTTGGCGCATTGTTTCTTGTGATCGTGCATCATTTGACGGACGCCGGCTGGTCGGTTCCAATCCGCCGTTTCTGCGAACACCTCGCGTCGCTGCTGTTCCCGTGGCTGGCGATTTTATTTATACCAGTCCTTTTGTTCGCGCCAAAAATTTTCACCTGGCTCACGCTGCCGGCGACCGATGAATTGATCCGCGCGCGCTGGCCGGTGTTCACCTGCGCCGGTTTTGTGGCAGTGTCGGCGGCATTCTTCGGAGTGTGGTGGCTGCTCACGTCGCGGCTGCGTTACTGGTCGTTGCGGCAGGACGTGACGGTCGACGCGCTTTGCGTCCAGAAGATGCGTTTCCATTCGGGCTGGGGAATCCTCGCGTTCGCGGCGACAATCACCGGCGCGAGCGTCCTGTGGATGAAGTCGCTCCAATACCAGTGGTTCTCCGCGATTTACGGCGTCTACTTTTTTTCCGACAGCACCTGGATCGCGCTCGCGACGGTCTATGTGATCACGATGATTTTGCAGCGCCAGCGCGTCCTCGACGGCGTGCTGCATGACAGCCAGTTTTATTTCCTCGGCGTGTGGTTCTTTGCGTTCACGGTATTTTCGGCCTACACCGAGTTCGCGCAATACTTCGTCGTCTGGAACGCGAACATGCCCACCGAGACGTTCTATTATCTCATCCGCGAACGCGGTTCGTGGTGGTGGGTGAGCATGATTTTGATCTTCTGCCATTTCTTTGTGCCGTTCTTTCTGCTGCTGCCGGTGAAGGCGAAGAGCAATTTCAAGATCGTCCTGCCCGTCTGCGCGCTTGCGTGGCTGATGCACGCGCTCGACTTGAGCTTCAACATCCTGCCCGCCGCGCGACCGGGCGGTTATCCGCTCAAATGGATTCCGCTGCAACTCGGCTGCCTCGCGTTCATGGGCGGATTTCTGGCGTGGGTTTTCCTGAAAAAATTCGCCAGCCATCCGCCATATCCGCAGCGCGACCCGCGCGTGCTGGAAGCCATGGGCATCGGCCTTGAACCGGAAGAATATCCCGACACGCTGCCCGCCAACGGAGGTGACCAATGAATCAAAAGACTTACACCGGCGCTTCAGGCGCGGCAGTCGCCTTCATCGTCGCGAGCGTGATTTTCGCGGTGCTCGTCGTCGCGGTGAGACTTTTGGTGAACGTCCCGGCGATTGACGCCGACAGCGCCGCCCTGCGGACGAAGGCGCTTGCCGAAATCCGTGCGACCGAAGCCAGGTCGCTTACCAATGCGGGATGGGTGGATGAATCACGGGGCATCGTGCGCATTCCGATTGATACAGCCATCCAGCTTGCCGCGCAGGAATGGCAGAACCCCGCCGCCGCACGCGCAGATTTGATCGCACGCGCCGAGAAGGCCGCAGCGCCTGCGCCGGTTGTTGCGCCCAAAGCAAATCCATTTGAATGAACGACATTTCACAGCAAAAAATTGACGCCTCCTGCCGCGTGCCGCTGCTCGCGCTCTTTGGCGGCGCGGCGTTGTGGCTCGTCGTCGGTTTGGCATTGTCAATCATCGCCTCGCTGACATTTCACAAGCCCGACATGTTTGCGTGCTGTCCGTTTCTAACCTACGGCCACGCCCAGCCCGCCGCGAACGACGCGATCCTTTACGGCTTCTGCATCCCCGCCGCGCTCGGCGTGATGCTCTGGATTTTTGCGCGCTTGGGCCAGACCGAACTTGTCCTGCCGCTCGTGCCAATCGTCGCCGCGAACATCTGGCATTTGGGCGTCTTCATCGGCATCGTCGCCATTTTGATCGGCGACAGCACCGGCTTCGCGTGGCTGGAATTTCCGCGCGGCAGTTCGGTTCTGTTGTTCGCCGCATTTCTGCTGGTCGCCATTTCCGCCGTCGCCACGTTCGGCCAGCGCAAGGAGCGCGAACTGTATCCGTCGCACTGGTTCCTGCTCGCCGCGCTGCTCTGGTTTCCGTGGATTTATTCAACCGCAAATCTTTTGCTCGCTTCCGGCCACCCGGTTCGCGGCGTCACCCAGGCGGTCATCGGCTGGTGGTTTGCGGACAACCTGGTTTTCGTATGGCTCGCGCTGGTTGGACTTGGCGTCGCATTTTATTTCCTGCCGAAACTCGCCGGACGTCCGCTGCAAAGCGGCTACTTCGCGCTGTTCGCCTTCTGGACGCTGATCTTGTTCGGAACGTGGTGCGGCATCCCGCAGGGCGCGCCCGTGCCGGCCTGGCTGCCGGCGTTGAGTTCCGTCGCGTCGTCGCTTTTGATCGTGCCGCTCATCGCCATCACGGTCATTTTTGCCAGGACCGTGTGCGGGGCGGATGTCCATTGCAAAGGCGGGCCGTTCTGCTACATCAAGTTTGGAACGGTCGCATTTCTTCTGTCCGGCCTGATGCTCATCGCGTCCGCCTGCCCCCATTTCAGCCGCATCGTGCAGTTCACCTGGTTCGGTCCGGCGCAGGAGCAGCTGCAAATCCTCGGCTTCTTTGCGATTCTCATTTGCGGCGCGATTTACGAACTGCTGCCGCGCGTGATGGACTTTGAACTGCCGTTCCCCAAATTCGTCCGGCTGCAACATTGGTGTTTTATGCTCGGCATCCTTCTTCTGGCCGGGTCGCTTGCCATCGGAGGCATCGAGCAGGGATTGAAAAATTACGATCTCCAAACGACGCTGCCATTCCTGCGCGCCAGCACGACCGGGCTTTTGTTTCTGCTGCTCGGCAGCCTGCTGTTCGCCGCGAACATTTTTGTGATGACGTTCAAATGGAAGCTCGCGCTGATCAAATCGGTGATCGCCTACATCAAGTCGCCGCTCGAAACTGCTGAGGTGAAGCCATGAAAAACGGCATCAGCGTTTTCATCGCCGCGTTCATCGCGCTCGGTGCCTCGTGGTGCGGCTTCGTGCTCGCGCCGGTGTTGCAGCTCGGCACGGCGAAACAGACCGCCGTTCTCAATGCCGGCGACACTTATCCGCTTCAACGCACCGGCGACGCGACGCTCGGCTTGCAAGTTTATCGCGCGAACGGCTGCGCGGCCTGTCACACGGAACAACTCCAGCAAAGCGGCGTTGCGTTTGATGTCGTTTTGATGGGCGCGGGGAAAAATCCAGTCGCCGTGAGCAATCTCATTTCCACCTTGAAATTGACCGGCCTCACAAAAGAAGAATCAGATTCAGCAAATGACAAGATAACCGCCGCCGGCGGCAAGGTTGAGACGCATTTGATTCCCACGGGCGCGGACATCACGCGCGGCTGGGGCGTCCGCCGCAGCGTCGCGGCGGATTATCTTTACGATTCCCCGGTCCAGCTCGGCAGCCTGCGCGCCGGGCCGGATTTGGCGGATGCCGGTGCGCGCTTGAACAATGCAGGCTGGCATTTGCTCCACCTCTACGCGCCGCAGAGCGTCGTGAAAAATTCCGCGATGCCGCTGTTCCGTTTTCTTTTCGAAACCAGAAAGATTGGCGGCGCGCCTTCGCCGGACGCCTTGAACCTGCCGCAGGAATTTGCCCCGCCCGCCGGCTATGAAGTCGTGCCGAAGCCGGAGGCGAAACAGCTTGTGGCATATCTGTTGAGCCTGCACGCCGACGTGCCGCTGTATGAAGCGCCTTTCACGCCGGTCCAAATTTCAACGAACGCCCCGGCCAAATAAACAATGAGCGACGAAACCAAATCCTGTTCCACCCCGTCCAACGCCGAGCCGACGGCGACGCGCTCGACCGTGCCGATGTGGATTTTTTCGCTGACGCTCGTGCTGGTTTATCTCGG
>CAYPTV010000240.1:0-5412 GCA_964413505.1 uncultured Bifidobacteriaceae bacterium
AACCCGCAAGCCAACCTTTTTTCTTCAACCCTTAAAACAATGAGTCAGATGTGAAGACGAATTAAATAACTCAATGGCAACCGCAAGGCGGTGTCACCACGTCCTGTCGCAAATGTCGCACTCTATTGTGCCAAAAAACGCCTTTAGAAACCCACCTTTCCCAAGCGCGCCGGACAAGCTAAACGTTGATACGCCCGAGGCAAGAAAAATTCAGCCATCGGACGCTTGAAACATTTTGCTTCAGGCGGAATTCTCGCCTAACTTTCTGCATATTAATGAAGGCAATCCTCGCTCTCGAAGACGGTTCGGTGTTTCACGGACAGGGTTTTGGCGCGCGCGCGTCGGCATGCGGTGAAGTCTGTTTCAACACCTCCATGACCGGCTACCAGGAAATCCTCACCGACCCGTCCTACAAAGGACAGATCGTGACGATGACCTATCCGCTCATCGGCAATTACGGCGTGAATTCGCAGGACGTGGAATCGTGGCGTCCGCACGCCGCAGGCTTTGTCATCCGCGAACTTTCGCCGCTCGTGAGCAACTGGCGCGCGGATTATTCGCTGGGAAAATATCTCGAAGAAAACGGCATTCCCGGAATCCAGGGGATTGACACGCGCGCCTTGACGAAAAAATTGCGCGTGCGCGGCGCATTGAACGGGTTCATTACCACCGAGGAAATTTCCGAGGCCGAGGCGCTGAAACGCGCGAAGGAATTTGTCTTCGTCGGCGTGGATTACGTCAAGGAGGTGACGCATAAAAAGGAATTTCGCTGGGACGAAAAGGACGGGCAGAGCGCGGCATTCGACCTTGTTCGTGGCAATGCGAAAGTGGAGGCGCGCAATTTCCGCAAACCGCTGCCGCCCGCCGACATTCCGATTGTGGCGTTCGACTACGGGATGAAATACAACATTCTCCGCCGTCTGCGACAGCATGGATTTGCCACGCAGGTTCTGCCTGCGACGGCGTCTGCGGCTGATGCGCTCAAGCACAAGCCCGCAGGGATTTTTCTCTCGAACGGCCCCGGCGATCCCGCCGCGCTCAATTACATTGTCCGCGAGGTGAAAACGCTGCTCGACACCGGGATTCCCATTTTCGGCATTTGCCTCGGCCACCAGATTTTAGGCCAGGCGTTTGGCGGGAAGACATTCAAACTGAAATTTGGCCATCGCGGCGGCAACCAGCCGGTGAAGGATCTGGAGTCTGGCAAGGTTGAAATCACCTCGCAAAACCACGGCTTCTCCGTTGATCCAAAAACGCTGCCGTCGGAAGTTTCCGTGAACCGGATCAATTTAAATGATCAGACCGTCGAGGGCTTGCGCCACAAGACGAAGCCGGTTTTCTGCGTGCAATATCATCCCGAAGCATCGCCCGGTCCGCATGATTCGACGACCCTGTTTGCTGAATTTCGCGGGATGATCGGGAAAAAATAATTTCCCGCTTTCAAAGATTTCCGTTTGACTTGAAACTCTTCGTGACCATAATCGTTTTACCGTAATTATGGCCAAACTTGTTATCCAGAACCAGGGCATGACAGGACGCGCGTGCGAATTGCACACGGATCGCACCACCATCGGGCGCGTGGAGGACAACACGTTCCAGATCGCCGATGCGTCCGTCTCCAGCCATCATTGCGAAATCCATCTGCGCGGCAATGAAATTTTCATCCGCGACCTCAATTCGACCAACGGCACGTTCATCAACGATGCACGGGTTGCGGAAAGCGTTTTGAAGCCGGGCCAGATTTTGAAGCTGGGGCAGGTCGAGTTGACATTGGAGTCCGAAGGCGCGGCGGCAACGTCCATTGCAGCGCCCGCCCCGGCCAAGAAGGTGGTGGACGCCACGATGGTCATACCGCGCGGTGTCAGCCTGGGCGACCTGGAAAAGAGCGGGCGTCCGGCCGGTTTCGACACCAGCACGGTTTTTTCCAAAAAGAAAAATCGCGGGAACACTTATTTCCTCATCGGCATCGTCCTCATCGCGATCATTCTTGTTGTCGGCCTGATTTTCGTGCTCAGGCTGGCTGGCAAATAATAAATTGTAATAAATTGGCGGGGACGCAAATTGCCCGCTGCTTCCCCAAGAACCGGATTGTTTTCAGAAATTTTGCGCGCCACACGCCGCGTTGTTTGCAGTTCGCGTGTAAGCCTGATGATTGAGTCGCATCAGTGTCCAATGACTGCTTTTGTAAAAGGCAAACGCAGGTTATTGAAGCGCGTGCGCTGGTGTAAGAGTGGAAAGGCTGCAACTTACTTCTTGAGGCAGGGCACCCACGGTGGACAGGGTGTAAACGCCGCCTGCCGGACAGGTGGGAACGCTCCCGCTGGAGTTCAGCTTGATATAGGGTGAAACGGTGCTGATGTCCGGAATGGGCGAGCCGCTCACTTGACCAGTCTCCATGGCCCATTGGTTGATGCCGGATTCTATCTGGCGCAGGTTGTTGATGCATGCTGCAGCCTGGGATCTGGCGCGGGCGTCGAGCACGTTGGGAATGGCTATTGCAGCCAGCAGTCCGATGATCGTTACTACGATCATGATCTCCAGCAGCGTGAAGCCAGCTCTATGGAAGGTTTTCATGCATGTTTATAAACCAAGCTTGAACAGAACGGTCAATTTATAGTTGCTCAAGTTCGCATCTGCTATAATCACAACTCAACAAAAATAACACTTGTCTCCTTCAAAGTCCAAGCAAGACATTGGAATTTCTTTCAGAAACAGGTGGGCAATAAAAATCAGTTTATCAATAAAAAAAGGAAAGGCTCGAAGCCATTACAGCTTCGAGCCTTTGTATTAGCTAAAGCCGATTATGGCAGCGCGTGCTGCGGTGTTGCAGCAGAAAGACTGCAATATACCTGTTTCAAGTCACCGACATTGCCCGTGCTGTAAGTGCCGCCTGCCGGACAGCCAGGAACGCTGCTGGAGGAGTTCAGCTTGATGTAGGCAGAAACGGTTTGAGTGCCATTAATAGCCGTGCCATTGGATTTTCCATTTTCCAGCGCCCATTCATTGATGCCGGCATCAATCTGGCGGAGGTTGTTGATGCAGGCGTTTGCCTGCGATGTGGCGCGAGCTTTAATGAAGTTGGGGATCGCGATTGCCGCCAGCAGGCCGATAATGGCCACGACGATCATGATTTCCACCAACGTGAAGCCCGCCTTGCGGGATGTTTTGTTTGTTTTCATTTTGTTTGTTTTTCTTTCTTTGATCACGGCGTGAACGAAACAACAGGCGGGTTACTATGATTACAATGTCCGTTCACTGATTGCCTGTTGAAACCGCAACTATCTCGACTATAGCAATGCCGATGCCAAAGTGCAACAACAAAATACTTCCCTTTAATATCCTCAAAAACGGTGTCAAATCAGCAGATAAACAGATGGAAAGGCGCTGGTTCGAAGACTTAAACACATGAAAGGATGTCCGACATTTATACGTCCTGTCACATTTTTGGACAGACAATCCCTAAAATAATGTCTCGGAAGAAATCCTCATTCATTCCCGTTTGATGACAAAACCAAAATTCCAATCAATCGCAATTTGAATGTTTGTCGCGCTCTTGCTTTCTATTGTTTTCCAATCCATGATGCAGATTCGTTTTTAGCCGCCACATGGCTGACATTGATTTAACATGAGCACTGTTTCCGATCTCGATCTTGATTTGGACAAGCTTTTCCAGCCCGCATGGGTTCAGGAAAAGCCGGCGGGCAACCGCTATGAAAAATTTGTCGGCGAACCCGCCGGTCGTGATGACCGCAGCCGCGATGGCCGCCGCAGCAGCCCGCGCGGCGAACCGTTTGGCGCGCGGCGCGACAGCCGTCCGCGTTCCGGTTCAAAATTTGGTGCTGGTAAAAAGGATTTTTCCCGCCGCGATGACCGGAGCGAACGCCGTGAACGTCCTGAACCGCCCCCGCCGTTGCCGGAAATTGCCGTCACCTTTGTGCCCGGCGAAAATGGCGTCGAGTCGCTCGCGCGCCAGATCAGGATGACCGGGCGCTGTTATCCGCTGTTCCAGATCGCGCAGCTTGTCCTGGAAAAGCCGGAGCGTTATTCCGTCCAGCTTGCGGTGAAGAAAAAATCCGACGGCACCACCGCACAGCAGCTTTTTGTCTGCGCGCTCGACGACACGCCTTGGCTTTCGGAGGACGAAGCCGTCGCGCACGTTCTTAAAAATCATTTCGCCACGTTTTACCGGGCCGAGAGCATGGCCACCGAGCCGCCGAAAGGCACTTACACCTTCGTCGCGCAATGCGGTTTGAGCGGCGTGATTTTCGGGCCGCCGAATTATCACGATTACCAGAACCAGTTGCGCAGGCTGCACGCGGAGAAATTTTCGCGGATGCCTTTCGACGTTTTCAAGTCGCGCGTGAAAATCGTGAAGGACGAGGCGATTGTGAAAAAATGGATCGAGGAACAAAGTTTCAAGACGGAATACGCCGTCCTCAACGTGCCCGAACCGCTGAAGCTCGCGACTCTCGAGGAAGTTGAGAAACATTTTCGCGCCACGCACAAGGAGACCATCATCAAGTCCCTCGAAACGCTGGTGATTGCCGGCGTGCCGAGCCGCAATTTGCGCAGCCGAGGGTTGCAGCAGCTTGTCCGCGCCGAGTGGGAACAGCAAAAGTATTTTCCGCTGCAGCTTGCGACGAAACTGAGCCATCAGTTCGCGTCGCACGGCCTGCAATTTTTCAAGGTCAACAAGACCGTCACGCACGTCGCCGTCGCGCGACCGCAATTTCTCGATCTTGAAGCCACGCCAGTTTCCGAAACAATCAAGCGCATCGTCGAGTTCATCAACAAGAATCCGAAATGCACGCGCCGAAAATTGATCGAGACGCTCGCGCCGTCGCCGACGACGATTGAAGTGAAGCCGGAGGAACAGAAGTCCGCCGAGCCGACGCCGGAACAAACCGCCATCATCGCCGATTTGCATTGGCTCGTGCATCAGGGCCATGTTTTGGAATTTGCCGACGGCAAGTTGGACACGGCCAAAAAGCCGTCGCTCAGGCCGCCGAAACCGGAGAACAAAAAAGAAAAGCCGGCGGTCGAAGGTGAGGTTGCAGTGTCAACTGAAACCGTGCCACAAGCTGAAGTTGCGATTGAACCAGTCGCGGAAACTCCAGTTTCAACTGAAGCGGAACTCCCCGCATCCGAACCTGCACCGGTAATTGAGCCTGTTCCTGCCGTCGAACAGCCAAATCAAATTGCTTCCGAGCCGCCGGTTTCCTGATAGAATTCAAAGCATGAGTTTTACCGCGCTCGGACTTTCCGAGAAAATCCTCGAAGGCGTCAAGGCGATGGGCTACCTCGAGCCGACGCCCATCCAGTTGCGCTCGATTCCGCTTGTGCTGTCGGGCCGTGATGTCATCGGCAGCGCGCAGACCGGCACCGGCAAGACCGCCGCGTTCGCCCTGCCCA
>CAYPTV010000241.1:0-5396 GCA_964413505.1 uncultured Bifidobacteriaceae bacterium
AATACCAGCGATCTAACTCGCTGATAATAAAGGGGCTCTTTACTAATCGCACAAATCAATTTTCAAAGAACATCAGGTGTCTAAACACCAAAAATCATTCTCAAAACCCGGCCCATTTAATTCCCCATTTTGGGGACAAAAAAACCCGAGCGCCGAACATCGCTTACTACTCGGCATCTCAGATTCGAGTTTGAGGGCGCGAAATTTATCAACCTCGCACCGTTTGTCAACTGGTCTTTCAGCCATCCCCACGCATCACGCAGGGCAGATAAATCTATCAGTAATGAAACATCATGCAAGAGTTTTTTTTAATATTTTTTGATGCTCTTGAAAAACCGTCCAAAACCCAATGAAATAAGGCTTATTCCAATCCCCGCTCCGTCAATTCATCCTCGTCCAGGCCCAAATAATGACCCAACTCGTGCAAAAAAGTCGTCCGCACCTCTTCACGAAAATGTTTCTCGTTCGTTTCCGCAACGTCCCAGATGTTTTCCAGAAACAAAATAATCTGCGGCGGCATCGGCACATTTTCCTCGTCCGCGAACTCAGGCCCGGTGAAAAGACCCAGTGTATCCGGCTCAATTCTATCCGCCTGCAAACCCGCATTTGGCTGGCGCTCAAGCGTCACCGGCAATTTTTCCGCCCGTTCGCGCAAAGGTTTAGGCAGAGCCAGCAAAGTCTTTTCAACTTCCGCCGAGGCGAGAACGCATAATCTTTTCCAGTCCAAATTCACGCGACAATCTTGCCGAAATTATTCAAGCATCACAATTTTTCTCGCGCTTGAACGGCTCGCGTCTATCGTTTGTCGGAATATTTATATTTTATGGCTGCCAAAAACAAACTACCGTGCATCGTTCTGGTCATTTTATTTTTCGCCGTTGCACTCATCTTTTTCTTCACCGGCGGCACAAAAGACATTTTGCGCGCCAAGCTTTCCAACGGCCTTCAGGTCATCATCGTCCGCAACACCCTCGCGCCCGTCGTCACCACGATGGTCAATTATCGTGTCGGTTCCGACGAGGCACCCGCCGGATTCCCCGGCACCGCGCACGCCACCGAACACATGATGTTTCGCGGCAGCCCTGGCTTGAGCGCCGACCAGCTCGCCGCGATTTCCGCCGCGTTTGGCGGCGATGACAACGCCGACACGCAACAGGCCGTTACGCAATATTTTTTCACGACGCCCTCTGAAAATCTCGAGGTAGCCCTGCGCGTCGAGGCCACGCGGATGCAGGACCTTTTGCCCGACGAATCGCTCTGGACAAAGGAGCGCGGCGCCATTGAGCAGGAAGTCGCTTCGGATTTGTCGAACCCTGAATATGTTTTTTACGAGCAGCTTCTCGCCGCCACTTTCAAAGGCACGCCTTACGAACACAGCCCGCTTGGCACGCGCCCTTCGTTCGATAAAACAACCGGTGCCAACCTGCGAAAATTTCACAACGCCTGGTATGCGCCGAACAACGCCGTTCTCGTCGTCGTTGGCAACGTCGAGCCGCAGGCCGTTTTGCTGCAGGTGAAAAATGTGTTTGGCGAAATTCCGGCGAAACAATTGCCCGCGCGCCCGGAATTTAGCTTTCAGCCTGTGAAACCCGACCTGCTGAAGCTCGACACGGATTTGCCTTATGGCCTGACCGCGATCACGTTTCGTTTTCCCGGTGCGGAAAATCCCGACTTTGCCGCCGCCCAAATTTTGTCCGACGTTTTGAGCAGCCAGCGCGGAAAACTTTACGGCCTTGTGCCGCAGGGCAACGCGCTCTTCGCCGACTTTGAATATGAAACCCTGCAAAAATCCGGCCTCGGCTATGCAATGGCCGGATTTCCCGCCGATGGCGACTCGACAAATTTGCTGAATGAGACAAAGGAAATTCTGCTCGCTGAAATCACCAATGGCGTGACCGCCGACCTGGTCGAAGCCGCCAAACGCCGCGAAATCATCAGCGCCGAATTGCAAAAAAATTCCATCGACGGCCTCGCGAACGCCTGGTCCACCGCCGTCGCGATTGAAAACCGCAATTCGCCCGACGACGACATCAATCTGTTCCGCGCCGTCACCGTTGACGACGTGAACCGCGTCGCCAAAAAATATCTGGATTTTGACCACTCGATTTCCGCGATTCTCACGCCGACGCCGTCGGACAAGCCGATTTCCGGGAAAAGTTTCGGTGGCGGCGAATCGCTCGTGTCGTCGGCCAGCGCGGACGTGAAGCTGCCGGAGTGGGCGCAAAAAATCACCGAAGGATTGCCGACGCCCGCCACGACGCTCAATCCGTTCGTCACGAATCTGCCCAATGGAATCAAGCTGATTGTGCAACCCGAAACCGTCAGCGGCTCGGTCAGCGTTTATGGTCGCGTAAGAAATAACGCGAACGTGCAGATGCCCGAAGGCAAGGACGGCGTGGACGAGGTGCTCGACAAATTGTTTTCCTACGGCACAAAATCACTTGACCGTCTCGCGTTCCAAAAGGCTCTCGACGACATCGGCGCGAACGAATCGGCCGGCGCGGATTTTTCGCTGCAAGTCCTGCCGGAACAGTTCGAGCGCGGCGTGCAACTGCTCGCCGACAACGAGCTTTCCCCGGCGCTGCCGGAAGACGATTTCAAGATCATCCAGACGCAGCTCGTCGCGAGCGCCGCGGGCGAATTGAAAAGCCCGAACCATATCGCCGAGCACTCCCTGACGACCGCGCTGTTTCCGAAATTTGATCCGGCCACGCGCGAGACGACGCCCGCCAGCGTTGGCGCCCTCACGATTGACGACGTGAAAAATTATTATTCAGGCGCGTTCCGCCCCGACTTGACGACGATTGTCGTCATCGGAAAAATTGCGCCGGAAAACGCCGTGGCCGTCGTCGAAAAATATTTCGGCGGCTGGAACGCTTCCGGTGTAAAACCGAACACGCTGTTCCCGTCCGTTCCGGACAATTCCGCCGCCGTCACGCACGTTCCCGACGCCAGCCGCGTGCAGGACAAGGCGACCCTGGCCGAGACGCTCGCGCTGACGCGGACGAATCTGGATTATTACGCGCTGCAGCTCGGCAACCACGTCCTCGGCGGCGGCTTTTACGCCACGCGGCTGTATCGCGATTTGCGCGAGAAGAGCGGGCTGGTTTATTTTGTGGACTCGTCGTTCGATTTTGGCCTGACGCGCGGCGTTTACCAGGTGCAATACGCCTGTGACCCGCAGAACGTCTTCAAGGCGCGAGCGGTGATCTTGAACGACTTGCAGGAAATCCAGACGCACCCCGTTACCGACCACGAATTGTTTCAGGCCAAGCTTATGCTCCTGCGCGACATTCCGCTCTACGAGTCCAGCGTGGATTACATCGCCCAAGTCTGGCTGAAATACTCGGCGCTCAACATGCCGCTCGACGAACCGATCCACGCCGGAAAAATTTATGCGCAACTCACCACATCCGACGTGCAGAACGCCTTTGCAAAATGGATCCGCCCGGGCGACCTCGTGCAAGTGACACAAGGCCCGGCACCGCAGTAACAAAAAAGCCGCACCCATCGGATGCGGCTCGTGAATTGAATTTTCCCCCAGATTATTTTGTCGTTGCCTCCGTCGCCTTCGTGGCTGTCGTCCCCGTTGAAGTCAGCGCGGGCGTCGGCGTGACCGCCGCATGATGCGGATTGTGTTCCACATGGCTGGCCAATGGTTGTTGACCTCTCGCAAACTCGCCCTTTCAACGGGCCGATTGAACGGCGTGGAAATTCTTTGATCGTCTTTGTTGAAAATAAAAAGGAATTCGCAAAACTGGCTGACTATTTTGACCCGAAAGTTTCCGATGATGAGATTCAGGCTTTAAGTTACAATCGGGCGACAAATCGTTCCAATCCTAGGCAGGCGCGTCGAACCCATTGAAAGCAACCAATAAAACAAGAGCAGGCGGTGATGTTTTGACGATGTCCGTTTATAGATTTTCAATGTCCTAATCGCGGTAGTCAGAAGATGGCGCATCCACTACTTTGAGTGACCTTATTATATGAAAGAATTCTCTCTAAAGCGGATGGGTTTGAAGCTGGCCCTGTTGACGATTCTGGCGTTGCCGGAACTGGCAGGTGCTCAATATAATTATAATCCCGTTGGAGACGTGCAGGCGGGCTTTCGTGAACCCGGGCCAAATAACAAGGGAAGTTACGAACTGGTGGTGGATTTGGGAAGCGTCACCAATTTTTTGGCATTGTCCGCAGGTGCCACAATCAACATCACCAACTATACCACAGCACAATTGACGAATGCGTTCACGGATACGGGCAGTTTTGGATATCTGCATTGGTCGGCCTTTGCGTGTTACTCACCAAATGGAAGTAGGAATAATTATCCATCTTGGGTGACTCCTGTGGGAACGTTCGGTGCCGAAACGCTTTGGCTGACTGTTCCAGCAACCAACGTGAACAGCCAAACCCAATCCCCGAATGGGTCTTCCCCTGCTGCACAAAGTGATACCGCAACTTACATAACTGGCGTTGGTTCTGGGGCTAACTCCATTTCTGGTTTCGCAGGTGTTACCTACAACTCCTTTCTGGTAAGGGAGCCGGTAACCTACGCCGCCGATATTCTCACCGCATATATTGGTGATCCAAACAACTATGTTTTGGGTGATTTTGGTGATTATAGTGGTGGTGGTGGTGGCTTCCCTCTGGCTTATAGCGTGGAGAATACGACGCCAAGTCTTTTCAATTCCGCCCAGCGCGATGATCTTTATGAATTATCCCCCACCGGCTATCAAGATCCATTCAATGGTTCTACGAACGCGGCGGGATACTTTGTAGGTTACTTTATCCTGAATCCGAATGGGTCCATGACTTTCACCCGCGCCGCAGCCGCAGGAGCGGTGCCGGTGGCGAGCTTTCGCGGGACGCCGACCAATGGCGTTGCGCCATTGTCCGTTACCTTCACGGATGCCTCGACCGGCAGCATCACCAACTGGATTTGGAACCTTGGGGACGGAACGAGTGTGACCAATGCTTCCAACGCCAGCGTAAACCATACTTATGCGGCTGGAACCTACACAGTGAGCCTGACGGTCAACGGCACGGGCGGGTCGAGCGTGGCCACGAGCAATAATTACGTTGTGGTGACGAACGCATTGCCAGTCGCAGGGTTCAGCGGCACGCCGACGAACATCTTTGTGACGCAGAATGTGACCTTCACCGATGCCTCCAGCGGGAGCATCACAAACTGGATATGGAGCTTCGGGGATGGAAGCGCATCGGTCACCAACACTTCCAACGTCAGCGTGAACCATGCGTATGCGGTCGTTGGAACCAACACGGTAACTTTGGTTGTGAACGGCGCGGGCGGCTCAAGCACGAACACGCAGGCGAATTACATCGTGGTGAAACCCAAGCCGGCTCTTGGCAAGCCGGTGTTGTCTGGGAGCAGCCTGATC